>JAVBPQ010000073.1:0-4425 GCA_031549525.1 Clostridiaceae bacterium
TTATGAAAATTGTTGTACTTGCAGGAGGTCTTTCTCCTGAAAGAGATGTTTCTCTATCATCTGGGAGCTTAATTGCAAATGCTCTCATTGAAAATGGTCATAGTGTTATTTTGCTTGATCTTTATAAAGGTGTTGAAGAAATTAAAGATGATCTATTTATAGATATAAATACCAAAAAGAAGTTTAGCTATCAGGTTCCAGACCATGAACCTGATCTATTAAAGCTTAAAGAGGAAGGCTCTAATGGAGATGCTTTAATAGGGAAAAATGTGATAGAGCTTTGCTCCATAGCAGATGTGGTTTTTATTGCTCTTCATGGGGATATTGGAGAGAACGGGAAATTGCAGGCAGTTTTTGATACATATGGAATTTGTTATACTGGAACTTCATATATAGGAAGCCTTTTAGCAATGGATAAGGATATTGCTAAAAAACTTATGGTACAAAATAAAATATTGACTGCTGAATGGAAGCTTGTAAATATCACCAAATCAAATGAGGATTTAAATAAAATTAAGATGCCCTGTGTTGTAAAACCTTGTAGCTGCGGTTCAAGCATTGGAGTTTCTATTGTAAATAATTTAGATGAATTAAATAGAGCAATTTTAGCAGCTAAAAAATATGAGGATACCATTTTAATTGAAACCATGATAAAAGGTAGGGAATTTTCCGTAGGTATATTGGATGGAAAGGCTCTACCTATCATTGAGATAATGCCTAATGAAGGGTTTTACGATTATAAAAATAAATATCAAAAAGGATTTACAAAAGAAGTATGTCCTGCTGAGCTAGATGAAAAAACTGCTAAAAAACTTCAAGAGAGTGCGTTAAAAGTATTTAAAACCTTAAGGCTTGAATGTTATGCGAGAGTTGATTTTATATTAGATGATGAAGGAAATGCATATTGTCTTGAAGCAAATACCCTTCCAGGGATGACACCTACAAGCCTTTTACCTCAAGAAGCTTTAGCTTCTCAAATATCATATAATGAGCTTTGCGAAGAGATCGTGATATTAGCGAAGAAAAGAAGTTAAAATATATACTTAATAAGTTATAAAGGACTGCATTGCAGTTCTTTTTTATTTGACAAATTGACCATAAAGTCATAAAATTTGACTAAGAAGTCAATAATTTTAGGAGGTGTTAATTTTGCCAAAGAGAGCTTTCTTTAAGCTTGATGAGGATAAAAAAGAGCGCATAATGCGTTCTGCAATAGATGAATTTCATAAATGTGGTTTTGAAAAAGCAAATGTAGGGATCATAGCAAAAAATGCTGATATAGCAAAAGGAAGTATCTATTGGTATTTTGAAAATAAAAGGGAGCTTTTTCTATATTCTGTCCGTTGGACTCTTGAGTTATTTATGAAGAAGATCGATGTAAAGACGCCTCTAAAGGATATGGATGTTTTTGATTACTTTTTGTCAAATTCAAGTGAGAGGGCTAGCTTGCTAAAAGAAGAATATACTCTTGTTTTGTTTTCGCAAGATGTTATGATAGGAAAGTTTGGAAACTTAACTGAGCTTGCAGATCATGAAATGTGGGATCTAGCTGATAAATATATGCTTTTACTTATAGATGCTGGCAAGAGGAAAGGTACGATACGAGATGATATAGACGATGATATTTTAGTTTTGTTTTTTAAAGGTGCAATTTATAAAACTGAAGAATTTATATTTAAAAAGATACAAGAGCATGGTTTTGATATTACAGATGAATTCCATAAGGAATTAGAAGTAATGATAAATAATATGGTTCTTTTATTAAAACAAGGAATGGGGCGATAATATGTTTATTTGCGCAAGCAAAATAAAAAAGAGTTATAAAACAGGAAATATTGTTATAGAGGTCTTAAAAGGTGTTAGTTTAAACCTGGATAAAGGAAATATAGGAGTGATTTTAGGGCCATCTGGTTCAGGTAAATCTACACTTATGAATATCATTGGTGGGGTAGACCGTGCAGATAGCGGAGAGATTACCATAGATGGACTTAAAATAAGCGATTTAAATGATGACAAATTAACTGAATATAGGCGTGAGGCTATTGGTTTTGTATTTCAGTTCTATAATCTTGTTCCAAACCTTACGGTTTTAGAAAATATTGAAGTTGTATCAAATATCAGCAAAAGTCCTCTTGACGTAAATAGAATTCTTAAATCTGTAGAATTAGAATCCATGAAAAATCGTTTTCCAAAGGAATTATCAGGGGGAGAACAGCAGAGGGTTGCAATAGCAAGAGCTATCATAAAAAATCCAAAACTTCTTCTTTGTGATGAACCAACAGGAGCTTTAGATTTTGAAACTTCTCGCAGTATATTATCCCTTTTGCAAAGGGTAAATAAGGAATATAAAACTACAATTCTCATGATTACTCATAATGGAGCTATTGCAAAGATGGCAGATTGGGTATATAAGCTGCGCAGCGGCGAGATTGTGGAAACTATTCACAATCCTGAAGTGGTTGCTGCAGAAAGGATCGAATGGTAAATACCATGATTACTTTTAAAAAGGTTATAAGAACCATACTAGAGCATAAAGCTCAGTACTTAGGAGCCTTTATTTTAATCGTTATAAGCAGTACTCTATTTGTAGCTTTAAATTTAGTATCCATGAACATTGATAATACTTTCAAAGTATTCTCTGATAAGAATGTGCTAAGTGATGGAGAGTTTTATACTAAGTCAAAACCTGATGTGGATGATTTGAAAGGGCGCTTCGATGTAAAAATAGAGGAAAGCGGAGTTTCTGATTGTGAAATAATCCCTGGGCAAATACTCAGGGTATTTAGTGAAAACATCGAAGTGAATATTCCTGCTGTAGAGTCTGGTGCTTTGCCAAAGGATTCTGAAATATTGATAGATAAGTTTTTTGCTTCTGCAAATGGATATAAAATAGGTGATGCTATAAACATTGACGGCAAAAACTTTACAATATCAGGATATATGATGCTTCCAAATTATATTTATATAATAAAGTCAAAAGATGAAATTATAAACGATCCAAAGGCTTTTGGAATTGGTGTTGTAAATAAAGAAGATTTTAATAATCTATCTACCAAGGAAAATTTTTATGCAATAAGGTTTAATAATAGTGTAGATTTAAAGTCACAAGAAGCTGAAGTTAAAAATTACCTTAATAATAACGGATTTTATGTTACAAATTGGATAACATCAGAAAAAAATACTAAAATATCCTATATCCCTATGGAAGTTCAAGTTATGGCTACTATGAGTGCAGCAGTCCCTTCTGGAATATTGATATTGACATGCATCTTAACTGGAATACTCATGTGGCGCCTTATTAAACGAGAATCAGTGATAATAGGAACATTTTATGCTGAAGGTTATAGAAAAAAAGAGCTTACATTTCACTATATGCTTTTTCCGATCATAATAGCTGGTGCTGGATCTATAATAGGAGCTGTTTTTGGAATATTTTTATTAAATCCAATTTTTAATTTTATGTTGACAGCATTCCCTATGCCTGTAGATTCAATAGTATATAGACCATGGCCTATTGTAGCTGCTATTGTCTTACCTATTTTAGTTTTATGCTTAAGCACCTATTTAGTTGTGAATAAAGTTTTAAAAACTCCTCCAGCTATCTTAATGAAAGGGGGAGATACAAAGGACAAATTGAATTTTATTGAGAAAAAATTAAATCTTGAGAGGTTTAAATTTTCTACAAAGTTTCAAATTAGAGAGATCATAAGGAGTATTTCTAGAACCGTATTTTTAATGTTTGGAATTATTGTTGCTACCATGTTGCTGCTTTATGGCCTTACTATGAAAAGTTCAGTGGATTATTTGCTAAATGAAGGGATAAAAGCTCTGTATAATATGCAATTTGAGTATATATTTTATGATATACGAAATGGACAGCCCCCGGCCTTCACTGAGCAATTTTCTGCAAGCTATGTGACCATGTCTAACAACGAAGATATAAGTTTCTATGTAACTGGTGTGCTTCCTGATACAAATAGAATTATGCTTAAAGATTTGCAAGGTAAAAAGCTTTTACCTGATAAGGTAGTTATGACCGTACCTCTTGTAAATAAATTGAAGGCAAAAATTGGGGATAGTATCACAGTCTTTGACAATGATAATGGAAAAGAATACACTCTTACAATAGAGGCTATAGCAGACACTTATGCAGGAGAATTTATATTTATGCCGCTTGATAGCTTTAATGCTATGATAGGCATTAAAGAAGATTCTTATATGGGTATATGGAGCGATAGCGAGATGAAATTTAATGAAGGTGAGATTAAAAGCACTAAGTCCCTAACTTCCATAGTTGCAGCATTTAACAGCTTAATCGACCAGATGGGTATCATGATTTATGGGCTTACAGTATCTGCTTTTATACTTGGGCTTATAATAATATATATTGTAACAGGTCTTGTAATCGATGAAAACAGGAACAAT
>JAVBPQ010000082.1:0-2665 GCA_031549525.1 Clostridiaceae bacterium
AAATGAATTGATAGATAGAGGGGTTTATTGTGACTGTTTAGTCTTAGATCCTCCAAGAAAAGGTTGTGAAGAAGGGGTTATAGAATCTATTGGAAGGATAAAACCTGAGACTATAGTGTATGTTTCTTGCAATCCTGCTACACTTGCAAGGGATTTAGGAGAGATGGTTAAATTAGGATATAGGATAGAGAAGGTTCAGCCTGTGGATATGTTTCCTATGACTCATCATGTTGAGTGTGTTGTTTTAATGATGAGGAACGATAGGTAATTTAAAGAATCCCTGAACTTCCTACAAAAGAATAAATTGGTTATCTTTTTCACCTTACAACAAATTTAAAATACAGAGCCATATTTATCACGATTTATGGTTCAGGACTTTGTGTTTTTGAAGCAGCTAACTTATTGATCAAAGACATAGATAGTAAAAATATGAAAATTTTTATTTGCCATGGCAAGGGTGATCGAGATAGGTATGTTCTTTTACCACAAAAGACTCTTAGAATTCTGCAAGAATACTAAATTCTATCATCCGAAAGAATGGCTGTTTATAACAAAAAAAGGAGAACATTTAACTGCACGCTCCATACAAGATGCTTTTAAAAAAATAGTTCAAAAGAGTGGTATTCCAAAGCGGATAACAATACATTCTTTGCGACATTGTTTCGCAACCTATTTGCTTAATGAATGCTTGGAGATAGGGGGTTATGCATGCTACTATGGACAATACAAAATTATACTGCTTATGAAAATATGCTAAAATCAGGACTTCTTACTGCTAATGAAGATTATCTTTTCTGTGAAGATGATTTTAAATTTGCATATAACTGGATGACTGCGAAAATGAAAGAACATAACATAATACCGCCCCAAGGAATAAACTACCCTGTTTGGGGGTGGTATCAATGGGAAGGCAAACGTAAAAGACGTGATATGCGTGAGAGTGGTCATGCAAAACGGGGAGATAAAATCATTCAGCTTACAATAGAAGTTCCAGACAAAGAGGTGATGCTTTCAGATTTTGATTTGTTTCACTATGTGCTGAATTATTGGTATTTGCCTATTGATGAACAGGATGATAATAAATTTGAAGATGAATATAAATCTTTAGGGTTCACTTGGCATGACCTTCAAGATTTCAATATACAGTCGCAAGAAATGGATTTCCTGCGTAAAAAGATTACTTCGAGTTGGAATCGAATTTTTGAACTTGAGTATGAGGATGATGGCTGGCTATATGGAAAAAATGATAAAAAATCGATACAAGCTACTTTTTGGGAATTGCAATTAGAACAGGTGAAAAAGGCAGAAATATTTATAGCTAAATGAGCTGTTTGAAAACTCGCACCAATAGCACGAGTTTTGGATGAACTGTTTTTTTTATAAAAAGTTCAGAATTAAGGATGGTGAAAAAATATGAAATTTGTGTTTCTTTGTAAAGAGTATGAACAAAAAGCCATAGAGTTTATAGCAGAATTTCGCAACAACGCTTCTGACATTAACGGAACAGGTGGTTTAGATTGATATTTAGATAAAAGTACATATTCAGAATGGCTTACAAAAATTTTAAGAGATGTTGATATTGCGAATATACCAGAAAAGTAAGAATTTTCTATAATTATTCTATCAAACCCCTACCCACGAAAACAGCGTTATCTATTTTGTCAATTCACCCTAAAAACTGACATTTATGTCAGTAGTTTACTGCATGTGAAGACTGTTATTTCGATGACAAGGATCTTAGGATGGAGTAATATATACAAAAGAAGTTTAATGAAAGTAGGGGATATCTTATGCAGAACTCAGAAAATTATAAAAATATATATGAGCGTTTATTAAGTTATGCTGATAATATGAAAATCATTGATACACATGAGCATTTGAATCCGCATAAGAATTATATTGGTGATGAATCAGATGTTTTATGTGATTATTTCAGCCATTATATTACAACCGATTTGGAATCTGCTGGAATGAGCAAACAAGATTTAAATA
The DNA here is from genome assembly GCA_031549525.1 of Clostridiaceae bacterium. Lineage (GTDB taxonomy): Bacteria > Bacillota > Clostridia > Clostridiales > Clostridiaceae > WQUF01. The sequence continues at coordinate 1,993 of JAVBPQ010000082.1, forward strand.
AAATACAAGATTATAAAGTAAATATAATCGAACGCTTTAGATTGCTTGAGCCGTATCTTGAATGTGTGAAAAACACGTCCTATTACCGTTCTATTGAAATTGCGGCGAAAAAAGTTCACAAAGTTAGTGAAATTTCTATGAAAACAATCGAAGAATTAAATGAAAAGTTTAAAAAAGCCGCAAGTTGTGAAGATTATGGAAGGCATATCATGAAAAATGTGTGCAATATCGAAGTTGCTGTGAATGATTACTGGATAGATGATATGAAAAGGGCGACATCAGATTTATTCGTTCCAGCATGGCATCAGAGTGATTATGTTTTTCCAAATATAAGTAATTTTGACCAAAATAAATTGGATTTTGAGCGATTATCGCTTGACGAATACTGTGAATACTTTAAGCAACATTTTTTAAAACAGAAAGCTGAAGGAATGAAAGCTCTTAAAAATGGGATGGCTTATTATCGTCCACTTTATTTTGAAGAAGTTGATTATCACACAGCAAAAGAATTATACGACGAATTTATTAAAAAATATATTACGATGAAAAAAGAAAACCCAAACACTGGGCTAGAATTTCCAAAAAAATTACAAGATTATATGATGCATTTTATATTAAAAGTCGCAGATGAGAATAGCTTTATAATACAAATACATACGGGACTTCAGGAGGG
>JAVBPQ010000153.1:0-9805 GCA_031549525.1 Clostridiaceae bacterium
AAAATAGGCAATCCTGTTTTAGAAGTTCGGAATCTTACTGCACCATCTATAACAGGCAAGCCACCTAAATTTGAAAACATTTCCTTTGCCCTTCATAAGGGAGAAATTTTAGGAATGTTTGGTCTCGTGGGTGCAGGGAGAACCGAAGTTGTACGAGCTATATTCGGTGCCGATCCTTTAGTGGCAGGTCAAATATTCGTAGATGGAAAAGAAGTTGAAATACATAGTCCACAAGATGCTATAAAGCATGGAATAGTGCTTTTAACTGAAAACCGCAAAGAAGAAGGATTAGTGCTTATACATGATGTAGTTGAAAACGTTACACTGCCAACTCTTTCTATGTTTATAAAACTTGGCCTATTAGATAATTCTAAAAGAGCCTATGATGCTAAAACATATGTAGATGATGTAAAGCTACGTCCTCCTGATATGAAACGGCAAGCGCTCAACTTTTCAGGTGGAAATCAGCAAAAAATAGTCATCGCAAAATGGTTAATGAATAAAGCTAAAATATTTATTTTTGATGAACCTACAAGAGGAATCGATGTCGGAGCAAAGATTGAAATATACTCCATCATGAATATACTTTTAGAACAAGGAGCTGCAATAATCATGGTATCATCCGAAATGCAGGAGATATTAGGGATGTCTGATAATATTTTCTTAATGTACGAAGGTCACACTACAGGAATGATAGACATCAACAATGTAAAAAGTCAAGAATCAATAATGGTTCTTGCTACAGGAGGGAAGTAAGATGGAAAAAGAAAAAAAGATGTACTTTGATTACAAAAAACTTGCAGGTGACTTGGCACCTTTTCTTGCCCTTATAATAATGTGTATAGCTCTTACCATATTAAAGCCAGGAAAATTTTTAACTTTTAAAAACCTGGTAAATGTCATAAGGCAAGCATCTCCAAATGCCATCATTTCCCTTGGAATGATGCTTGCTATCTTAACTGCAGGTATCGATCTTTCAGTAGGTTCTATTGTTGCTATTTCCCAAATAGTCATGGCGAAACTTGTAGTTGACTATCATTTAAATCCTTTCCTTGGAATTTTAGTTTGCCTTTTGGTAGGGGCTCTTTCTGGACTTGCAAATGGACTCCTTCTGACAAAAGTAAAGCTCCCCCACCCTTTTATTGCAACCTTAGGAACTCAAAATATATTCAGGGGTCTTTGCTTGATAATAACCGCAGCCGCACCTATTTCTGGTCTTCCTGCTGCTGTAAATTTTCTTGGAGCTGCATTTATATTAAATGCAATACCAGTTAGCTTAATTCTTGTGGCTGTGTGCTACATAATGTTCAATATCTTTCTAGGTAGAACAAAACTTGGCAGGCATATCTATGCCATAGGAGGAAATATAACAACTGCAAGGCTTTCTGGTATAAATGTAGAAAAAACCCTCATTTATACATATGCGCTTAGTGGGCTAATGTGTGGTCTTGCAGGACTTGTAGTTGCTGGGAGGACAGATGCTGCAACCCCTCTCACAGGTCTTGCCTGGGAAACAGATGCGATTGCTGCAGTTATCATAGGCGGTGCAAGTTTCTTCGGAGGAAAAGGAAAAGTTTTAGGAACTTTGTCTGGTGTTTTGCTTATTGCAGTATTAAGAAATGGCTTAAATCTTATGAATATCCCTTCCGAATATCAGACAGTGGTACTTGGAGCTGTTATTATACTCTCGGTTGCACTAGATATATTTAGAAGTGGTGGATATAACAAAATCAAAAAAATTAAACCTAACACAGAAAAATTAGGAGGATCGTTATGAAGAAAAAATTATCATTAGCTTTAATAACTATTTTATCTACAATGATGTTTTCTGCTTGCAGCAATCCATCATCTAATACATCTTCTAATGCTTCACAATCCAAATCAGGAAAACATACATTTGGCGTGATATGCCAAGCTCTAAACTCTGAATATTGGAAAGGTTTTGCCCAAGGTGCAAGGGATGGTGCAGCTGAAGTGGGTGTAGAAGTTGTCATCAATGGACCTAATGCTGAAACAATGGTTACAGAACAGATTGCCATGATTGAAGATATGATGACAAATGGTGTTGATGCACTTCTTGTTGCTGCAAATCAACCAGATTCTATTAAGCCTACATTTGATAAAGCAAAACAAACAGGAATACCTGTAATGGAAGTTGACGTTGAATGTGGATGGACAGGCAGAGTTTGCTATGTTGGAGCAGGTAACTACAATGGAGGTAAAGCAGCAGGCGAATGGTACAATACACATCTAGAAAAAGGCTCAAAGATTGCCATAATAAGAGGTGCACTTGGTGACCCAACCCATGACCTCCGTGTTAATGGATGTACAGATACGCTGGATAAATCTTTTCAAGTTGTTGCAAATCAACCTGCAAACAGCGAAAGAGAAAAAGCAGTAGGAGTTATGGAAAACATCCTAACCGCAAATCCAGATATAAAAGCAGTTTTTTGCACAAATGATGAGATGGCTCTTGGAGCACTAAAAGCTATACAAGCTCAAAAACTTGATATAAAATGCATAGGATTTGATGGAAATCTTGATGCACTAGAAAGTGTAAAAGAAAATGGTCTTGCAGCTACTGTATCTTGTGTAGGCTATGACATAGCAAAACTTGCAGTTATCACCATGGAGAAGCATTTAAATGCTTCTGAGCCTAAAAAATCAGAAGAACAAGTTTTTGTTCCTCCAACAGCAGTGGATATAACTAATGTAGATATATTTATTAAAGCAGCAGAGGATTTAAAAGCAAAGGCTAAATAATGCATATATGGAGTGCTTTGCTAAATTGCAGCACTCCTTATTATTTAAAATTAAGGAAAGGAGAAGCTACTAAGTAGAATTTAAGCTAAGTAGCAATAACTAAAATGAAAATTGGAATAATAGGTGGAGGAAATATGGGTCTTCTACATGGAAAGCTCATAAATTCTAATATTGAACTCACTCTTTCAGCTCTTTATGATACATTTAAAGAAAAAGGAGAGGCGTCAGCTAAAGAGCTTGGAACAAAGTTTGTAGAAACCCTTGATGAGCTTTTTGATAATTGTGAAATGGTCTTTATAACTGTTCCTAATACAATGCATGCAGATCTTGCAATATCTGCCCTTAAAGCTAAAAAACATGTATTTGTTGAAAAGCCTCTTGCAACTTCCATTGAAGATGCTAAAAAAGTTATGGAAGCTTCTGAAAAATCAGGGAAGAGAGTATTTGTTGGATATAATAGAAGATTTGCACCAGTTTATAAAAAAGCAAAAGATCTTATATTTGATGATAAGTTTAAGCCTTCAAATATAAATATCATACAAAATGATGGAGATATGATAAATCCTCCATGGCTTACTGATGTGAAAATGACTGGAGGTTTTATGTATGACACCACTGTTCATTTCCTCGACATGGCAAGATATCTTATGGGAGAAATAACTGAAATCCGTGCTTTAGGAAAAGCAGCTTGTTATCCTATTATTGATGATTTTGCAGTGCTTATAACATTTGAAAATGGAAATTATGGTGTAATAAGTACATGTGGTCATGCAAGCTGGATCTCGCCTTTCGAGAGGGTTCAGGTTGTAGGTGACCATACGAGCATTATAACAGAGGAACTTGACAGTTTAAGATTTTCTCCAGGTCTTAATAAAGTTATTGATGCAAAAGATTTCTCAAAGCTTCCTCATGAAGAAAAATGGGGCTATAAATTTATGCATGAGCATATGTTTGATGCCTTAAAAAATAATAAAGAAGCACTCAATGATATAAAAGATGGATATATCGGGGTAAAGCTTATGGAAGCTTGTTATGAGAGTGCATCTAAAAATGGTCAATTAATAAAAATGGATTAGGAGGAAATCACATGTTTTTATCATGCAGTTCTCAATCATTTGATGTAAAGTTTCAAAGTGGCGAAATGGATTTATTTACATTTATAGATTATGCTAATTCCATTGGAATAAATTGCGTTGAATTTGAAGATAAACACTTTTTATCAAAAGATGATGAATACCTTGGAAAGATTAAAAATATGCTCAAAGAAAAAAATATGAAGTGTTCAAATCTAGCCTTTTTTTGTAGCTTTGGTTATTTGACTGATCATGAAAACGAAAATGAAGTTGCAAAGGCATTTGAGTGGATGCAGGTTGCTAAAAAAATTCATGCTGAAAACTTTAGGCTATTTGCTGGATGGGTTGGTGGACCTGATATGGAATTAGGTTTAAAAGGCCCTGCTTGTGAAAAAACTCCTGAAGCATGGACAAAAATGGTAGAATATCTCACTAAGTGCTGTGATGAAGCTAAAAAGCTAAACCTTACATGCGTAATTGAAAACCATAACCACGGAGGATTTCTCTCAAGCTCTGCAGATGTTAGAAAGCTTTTTAGGGAGCTTAAATGCGATAATGCATCTTTACTTTTAGACACTGGAAACTATACTGATTCAGTTGAGGGAATAAAGGTTACTATCCATCTTGCCACAAGACACATTCATTTAAAGCTTAGATATATTGAAGATTCAGGACTTGATAGATTTTTTGATGTTCCTCTTATTTTATCTATAATTAAGAATTCTTGTTTTAATGGTACTCTTTCTATGGAGTATGAGGGGACTCAGGATCCGTATGATTGTATTCCAAAGATGGTAAAGTTTTTAAAAGATAGTGGAGTAAAATAGACCATTCAAATACTTAACTGTACCTTTAAAAAAGTACAGTTAAGAATATTGCTTTTGCAATTAAGATTTACTGTTTTTTATCTTGCAAAATAATCTATAGATATTGATAAAAATAAAATTATAGTATATACTCTTAATAATCAAAAAATAAATTAATTGCTTTTAAATATTTAATGTCGATGTGGGATAGTATAAAAAATGCCCACTTTAGACAAAATCAATAAATGCAATTAAATCTTGTAATATCAATATTTTTATAAAATCATTAATAAAATTTGTTATATAAATATGAATAATACAAATAAATAAAAATGTAGGTATTGCTTATGTTTTACAGGTTTTTAGAGTACCTATAAGGGATTGAAATACCTTCAAATCAAAAATATAAACAGGAGAAAACATCGTTTTTAGAGCACCTATAAGGAATTAAAACCAACAAACAAATTCATAAAAAGAGACAATATAAAACGAATAATGTTTTACATTGTCTTTTATTTAATCATATCTAATTTAATTATTCCACAAATCGAATTTTAGACACATCAGGCTCATGAGGAGCACCTTCTGTTTTTGCATAGCCTACAAGAACAGAGATTCCAAACTCGAAGCCATCAGGGAATCCAAATTTTTCTTTAAAATAACCATTCTTAGGTCCCATAAATGGAATAGAAGCCATACCGCAAATAACATTTCCAAGTCCCAAAGAAGCAGCAGCTACAGCAATATTTTCGCTCACAATACCACTATCTAATTCTGTACTAGGTTGTTTAGCAATCAAAAACATACAAGGAGCATTATAAAGAAGCTTACCTCCACGGCTCATAATCCTATCATACAATGATTTATCTTCATGTTCTGAAAGCATTCTAATACCTTCAGCATCCATCTCATCAATAAGATCCTTATTAGTTATGACAATAATCTGCCAAGGCTGACGATTCATAGCGCTAGGAGACTGAACAGCAGCCATAGCAATTGCCTCAAGCTTTTCTTTTTCTACCTTACGGTCATCATAAGCACGGCAGGAATAACGATTTGCAATTGTGCGAAGAGTGTCATTCATAAAATTCATCCTTCTTTCTATATCTTTAATATATTGAAAATTGTATTCCTCCAAAGAAATAAAGTCAATCCATTGAGTAAAGAGCTATATAAATAAATTACATAAAGGGTAGAATGATTTGCAAGCATTCTGCCCTTTATGAAGAAAACATTATTTTCGAAAACCTAAATTAGTGCCACCATCTACAAAGACAATTGAACCATCCATATAATCGCTCATTTCAGTTGCCATCATGTAAACCACACGGGCAACTTCATCTGAATCTGACATTGGAGCTGGTGGATTTGCCTCTCTTACTGCCATGATCTCAGGAGTTTTCTCTTGCATCATACCTCCCACTGACAACATACCACCTGGCACAACGCAATTGATATGTATTCCAAACGGTTTAAGCTCCCTAGCCAAAGATTTTGTGATCCCATTGACACCTGATTTCGATGCTACATATTGTATCATCCATCCATATGATGTTTCCATAGAATTTCCAGCATTAGAAGATATATTGATGATTCTACCACCCTGCCCTTGCTTAATCATCTGCTTAGAAGCAGCTTGGATAAAGAAAAAAGTTCCTTTTAAGTTGACATCAAGAGCTAAATCCCATAACTCCTCTGTCACATTGGTAAACTTATTTGTTCTATATACTGCTGCATTATTTACAAGAATATCTAATTTACCAAATTCCTTGATTGTAAAATCCACAGCTGCATTGATCTCAGCAACGGAACGCACATCTGTTTTAATATATTTGACATTGTAATTTTTGCTATTGAAATACTCTGAAGTCTTCTCAGCAAGCACATCTGCAACATCAGCAATTACACAGCTTGCACCTGCTTCACATAAGCGATTTACAATACGCAGTCCTAAACCCCTAGATCCGCCTGAAACAATAGCAATCTTGCCAGTTAAATCCAGTATTTTTTCAAGTGGTTTTACATTCTTTACCCCTGCAAATTTAATGCCATTTCCCATATCTATGCCGTTCATGTCTAGATCTAACATCTTCTCAACTTGTTTTTCCATTTTATTTTACCCCTAAATCAATTAATACTTTTGCTCCAGCGTGTTGAGGAATTTATCTAATTCCCTCTCATCCATGTGGAAACCATGTTTATCCTCAGGATATGCACCAGTACGAACATCACTAGCCCATGCACCATATGCAGTAGCTGCCCACTTAAAGAAATCAGCATATACTTTAGCGTGAGAAGCAAGCGAAGGCATCATATTGAACGTGTCAAAATCCACCATCTCGCAACCATCAGCAGCGCCACCAGCAGCGATAGATATTACAGGTACACGTAATTTCTTGGCAATAGCGTTGGTAACTTCAATAGGAGTCAACTCAATTGTCATAGCCATCATACCATTCTCTTGATACTCATAAGCCATACGAAATACTTTCATAGCATCTTCAGCAGTCTTACCTAGTCGTTTATATCCACCATGTCTGCTAGTCTGCCATCCAGACAAAGCGCCAACATGACCGAACACAACCAGATGGTTATCAGCCATGTACTTTAGTGTCTCATTGCTAACTCCCATAGGTAAAAGTGAGTCAGCACCATTAGCCATATACAAGGAGCCGTTCTTTAAAGCCTCTTCCTTGGAACAAAAAGTTGGAGTCTGCATGTAGAAATTGATATGGATATTTTGAGCAGCACCTCGGATAGTGCGAATCCACCAAGGGGCATTTGCAATTTGCATTTCTGTATTCTCTCCAGGAACAGTAAGGCGCAAGATGTCACAGCCAGCCATCTCAGCAGCCATAGCAAAATATTGATCTCTGTTAGCTGGACATACCTGAACGAGCTTTTTTCCCTCGTCTTTGCACTGTTGCAAGTAATTAATAGTCTTGCGGCCCTTCTTCATCTTAGAAGCTTGAACCTTTTTATCTTCCTTAGCAATTTCAATCTCTGGAACATTTGCATTTTCAGTATCAGTTGCCATATTAATTCCTCCCCTATATTTTACTTATTTGTATTCATCAGATGATTAGAGTATAAAGTTATTTTTTTTATGTGTATATACATAAAATTATGTATTTTATCATAAAAAATAGTGACAATGCAGGTTTTGCAGTGCCACTATTCTATATTTTTATGTATAAATTTTAAAATTAATTCCTGTCTATTGGATACATTGAGCTTAGTATAGATATTTGCAATATGCCTATATACTGTTGACAGGCTTATATATAATTTTTTACTTATATTCATAGTAGTGATTCCATTGCACAATAATTCTATAATCTCCCTCTCCCTTTTAGAAAGAGGAGTTTGATTTTTTGAATTATTGATGTAGTTGCTATCTGTTACTGTTAAGACAAATAAATTCTTATGAAGATTATCTAGATGAGCTTGCATTATTTCCATAATGTTCACCTCTTCATATGTATATCCTCTATTATCAGTGCGATCCAATGTGAAAGCACTTTTCATAAAATTGTCATTAGAATGTAGCCCAAAACCTAAGCTGTAATGAATTCCTTGAGGTCTTATATAATCGTTTACAAATTCATCACGTTCAGAATCAATCCAATCATGTACACCATTTGAAAAATTAAAATCAGCAAAATAGTTATCAACTTTAGATAAGATGGAATAGCGACCATTTTCTATCTTAGAATAATACTCAAGGTAAGCTTTGCTCCATCTTTTGTCCACTCCAAACAAAACCTCATCGTATATCTTTTTATTATCATTTATAAAATATATACGCGCTTGATCATATGGTATCAATGAATATATCTTTTTTACTATCTGTATACAAAACTCCCTTGGCTCTCGAATATTACCACTATCTAGCAAAAATTCGTGCATCTTAACCCATGGTAACTTACCTAAATAATCCATTTTACTATCCCCTTGTTAACTACTATAAAAATCACTTTTACAATCATTATATCAAATTTTTATAGTATAAACTCATCTATTTGACAATAATAAATACATATGATATTAATATACTTATAAGTTTGCAACTTGTAAGTATATTTAAGGAGAATCTAAATGTTTTTTGACAGAAGTATGGAATTAAAAAAGCGAATTTAAATTAGTTCAATCGTGGAATTTTAGAATTTTAAATGTGCATACTTTTAAAAAATTTCGTTCAGAATTTTTGCGTTTATTCAGGACTTTAGCAATTAAAATAAAAAATATGTAAAATATCAGTTAATAAAATTTAATATTTTATGGTTTTTTAAATTAAATTTGATATTCTTGTTATTTGATAACATGACTAAAAATCTTGAAATCTCTATCTAATTGAGTCGAAATTTAAGATTAAATTTATTTTGCTATGAAGAAATCCCTTACATTGCAGGCTCTCGCCTGGTTTTGTATCAGAGTTCTTGTTTTTAAGAATAGAGACTATAATTTGGCTAATTCTTCAAGGGATCTTGCAATCATTCTCTTATGAGATATTTCAGATACAGTTTGTGCTCTTAAATATATATCCATCAAGTTTTCATCATACTTCACTCTAAGAAAATTATTCATCCTAGATTTTTGAGATTTTCTCTTCTTGCCATCATCTTTTTCCTTGAGCATTGCTTCATTTATCTCTGCTACTTTATCAACAAATGAACCTACATACTCCTTATGAACCTTTATTGAGAATGTTATATCAGTAGGTGCATAGGTATTCATCCTTTCTGCTACTTTCTTTATACCATCTTCTTTTATATTATTCTTTGAACAAAGGATCTTAAGGGTTCTTATATCATTTAACTTCTTTATTCCAAGGGTTTCAATTATCCTAAGTTGAGTCTCATGGTTTACCTTAGCTAGATTTAAACCTGCTGCATTTGTTAATTTATTATCCCATACCAAAGCTTGAGCCTCAAGGCATAGCTTGTTTAAAGTCAAAGCATTATATACAGAAGTTTTGCTAAGATCAAATTCCTCCATAAGCTGTTTAGTTAAGCTTTTTTTATCCTTTCTATATTTATCAGTTCTAGATAGAATTTGATGCCTTTCATAAATTGCTCTATAGAGAAACTTCTTATCAACATGCTTTCTTTCAGTTAAAAGAGAATCTATCATCATAGAGCGAAGATAATATTCACTTGTAGT
>JAVBPQ010000136.1:0-5962 GCA_031549525.1 Clostridiaceae bacterium
CCATCATGCGGCTTCGACCAGTTATAACAATATAACCATCTCCATCATCGCTATCCATGACGAGAAGTGGCATAATTACTCCTAAAGCTTCGATAGATGTCACAAGGTCTAATAACTGAGATTTCGACGGTTTAGGGAAAAAGTTTAAAACCTCAGGCATTTCATGGAGATCTTTAAGAGGGATGTAGTCAAATTTTTGAAAATAATCAACACCATCTTTATAATTAGATTCTAGCACTAGGTCTTCTCTTATTTTTTCATTTTCTAAAACTTTTTCTTCACCTAAATCAAATTTCACTCCAGCTTTTGTTAGGGCTTCTTGAACCATTTCATCTCTAAAATTTGTTTCTATAATAATTGCGTCATCTTTTTTATTTTCATTACTCATAAATATCCCCTTTAACATTTTATTAATATATTTCTATTGCTCTTAGACTTAAAAAATTACAAAAAAAACTGTTGTTAACTGATTTTTTATCAGTTCTGCAACAGCTTATTATAATATATTTTTTTGAGACTATTTATTTATAAAATAGAGTAATTTGTTTTTGTATCTTTCTATAAATTATAATCTATCAAAACCTTCAATGATTCTTCAGGTTTACAAGCCTTTTCAATTGCCTCTGGAAAATCCTCATGCTTATATACATGGCTGATAATGCTTTCAATGTCAAATTTTTTAGATTTTATCATACTCATAACATCTGCTACATCCTCATATGTATATCCACCAGAACCAGTAAAGGTCCAATGACCATAAGTAAGAGCAAGCATATCGACCATAACAGAGTGGTGATGTGCTCCTACAATGCTGATGGTAGTAAAATAGCTCATCAAGGATTGAATATCTTGAAATAATTCTGCATTTCCTACAGCATCTACCATAATTTGAGCTTTAGGAGTAGGTCCATGTACACCACGAGACTCTCCAAAATAGTCAATGACTTCTTTTTTCCAGTCTGGTGTCAGATTATTTACAGTAGCAAGTCCAAGATTTTTAATAATATCTAGCCTATATTTAGATCTATCTATCACCATAACTTTCTCCATACCAATCCATTTAAAATAAAGTGCAGATGCTATTCCAATGGTGCCAGCTCCAAAAACAAGGGCACTTTGCTCAGGCTTTGCAAAAGTGCGTTTTGATGCTTTAAACCCAATAGTTAAAGGTTCAATAAGAGCTGCTTCTTTATCTGTTATAGAATCATCTAATGGAAATAGATTAAAATCCTTTTTGGCTTTTTCAACCAAGATATATTCTGAGAAGCCTCCAAGGCAAGCTGAACGCCTAGGATTAGTCTTAGTGGTAATTGGATAAGGGTATACTCGTTGACCAATCTTAAGATCAACTACATCCTTGCCAATTTCTACAATCTCACTCGCCATTTCATGACCAAATTCGCTGCCAGTTGGTATATAGTTAGATTCACCACCATATTGGTAAGCATAAATGTCACCACCGCAAATAGCAGCCATGCGATTCTTTATAATAACTTGATCATCGTCACATTTACCTACATCAATTTCTTTCATCTCTACAGATTTAATTCCGTTTAATACAAATGCTTTCATAATTTCCTCCTAAAATTAAATTTGATTTATTAAGAAGCTGAGGATACAGCTTTTTCGTAAGAAAGCTTAAAGCCTATAAATCCAATACCAAGAGCTACAATAAGGCATGCAGCTGCAATAATAAATGTGTGATTTAAGGTGCCTCCAGCATTTAACACTGCACCTGTTGCTGCCATGAAAATAGAAGAACCTCCAGTTGCACCAAAGGAAAACATCCCTTGAGCAGCTCCGATTTCTTGTGGTTTAAGTTCTGTTTGGAAAAAGTTTGGGAAAGTGCTCTGGGGTACAATAGTTCCTATGCCGCCTAGAGTACTAGCAAAGTATATTATAAACATAGAAGAAGTAGGGCTAAGCGTACATAATGCAAGCATTCCTATGACAAGTAAGGAAAGTGATAAAAGTGCCATAGGGCGGAACCTTTCTACAAATTTTTTACCAATATACCTACCGATAAGCACACCAAAGACTGCTTGAGCAATGGTCATAGGCATTGTCACGGTAGAGCTTACAACAGATGAGAGCTTCATAACTTGTTGAGTATATACAATTACGTAAGCAGATAGAGTTGTACTAAATGCTGAAACCAACATGGCGCATAAAAAAGCAATAGTAAACCTTTTTTTCTTAAACATGTTGATAGCTACAGATGGATTAGAATGCTTGTTTTCAACACGTACTAATATAAAAATACATAAAATGCCAACTAACAACATGATGATACTTATTGGACTTATCCATGCAAAGTATTTTCCAGCAAGGCTAAGCCAGAATATTATGCAGCTTATACCGATGATCATAAGGAAAATACCTGCAAAGTCAAATTTAGTTCCAGCAGTCCTGCTAGTTTTTCTGTTAGGGTATAATATTAATATAAAAGGTATAGAAATGAGCATAAATGGAAAATAAGCACCTAAAGCTAGGTTTAAATATCCGCTGTCGATCATTTGACCTGTAATTAAGGGACCAATGAGGGAGCCTAGCGCTTTAAACGTTGTCAGCATGCCATAAAACTTGGGTCTTTCCTCTGCGCTTACAACATCAGCTATCATGGAGAAAGGTGCTGAGACAAAGAAACCTAACCCTATATTTGATATCAAATTGAGAACCATAAAAACCATAGCATTTGGAGCTGCCATCATACCAATACGGGTAATAAGCTGAAGGGTAACACCAAATATAGCAATAACTTTGCCACCAAACATATCGCTTAGTTTACCAACTAGCGGAAGCGCAAGCATCATCCCTAAAGTACTCATAGCAGAAGCTAGGGCATAAAATTCCATGGCATTCATTGCTGTAAGTTTTCTAGGCATTACAACGCTTACACCATAACTAGAAGCAGCAAACCCTGCATACAATAACATCACTGCATAAATAAATATGGTACGTTTACCTTTTGATATAGGAACTAAAATGTTGTTCATATTATCCCTCCTCTAAAGAATTTTATATGACTTAAGGCTTGTTTTATACATTTCAAACAAGATATAATATATAAAATAACAGTCGCAGTCGGTAACTTGATGTAAAAGCTAGAAAGATATAGGAATTATTCATAATAATAGGAGAGGTGATCTTTTAATGGAGCAACAGTTGCCTTGGATTAAAATACACGATTTTTTGTTAAAGTGTGGAAGTGTTCGTGAGCCAAGGAAATTTTGTGAGCAGATGGTGGATCAAATTTATACGCTAATTCCCTTTGATCAAGCTCGTTTTTACTATATCAATGATAATGGCAAGGTGTACGATGAATATTTGCTTGGTGTAAGTAAACGCTGGACAAAAGCTTATCATGAATACTATTCCCAGGTTGCAGGCGGTCGTTATTCTGTGACATCGCGGATTTCTAAAAATGGTGATTGGGTCATCCCTTCTGTAGAAGATTGTATCCGTGATTGGACCACTCAGGATAATGATGAATTTTTATCTGATTATCTTCGTCCACAAGGAATAAGGTACAGCTTTGGCTTTGGATTGTTTGATGTCTACAATTCTTTAAAAGGTACTTGTATATTAGATCGGGTTGGCAATGTAAACTATTCCAAGGAGGAAATGCAGATAATGTATTATGTCCGTGCCCATTTGGATAATTTGCACCGCAATTTTTATGTGAAGATTTCTGATAATAGCAATGTTGAAAATAATATAAAAGCACAATCTTCTTTAACTGAGAGAGAAACTGAGGTTGCTGACCTTTTAAGCAAGGGGGTAACTCCTGCACAAATCAGCACCAAACTATACATCAGCCAAACAACTGTATATAAACATATATCCCATATTCATGCCAAGTTAAATGTGTCAAATAGACAGGAGCTTATTTTAAAACTTTTACATAATTGATGGATGGATATATGGATAAGGGCATAATTATTCAATACAATATGCCCTGTTCTTTTTATTTTATCTTTGAAATAATTCATATTAAATACTCAAAACTATGTATCTTTTAGTACAAATACTTAGTTTTGAGTATTTATTTGAGTACAATTCATTGTTATACTCTGAACATAAAATAAAATCGATTAAAAAATGAAGGTAAAGGAGTGTTAATTATGCAATATCCTGTAGCGTTCTCACACGTTGGAATATCTGTAGCTGACATTGACAAAGCCATAGCTTTTTATAAGGAAGTTTTTGGTTGGTTTCACTTTGCTGGACCTTTTCCAATAAAGCGTGAAGGTCCTGCTGGTCCGTTTTGTGATACAGTTTATGGTACTGATTGGACTGGTTTTCGCTTAGCGCATATGTCAACCAGCAACGGTATTGGTATCGAACTTTTAGAGTTTGAGGGAAATTATCCTCCAAATGAAAAGCTTGAGTTTAAAAGACACGGTCTTTTCCACTTCGGAATACTTGTGCCAGATTATGAGGAGTTTTTAAAAAAATTAGAAGCAAATGGTGGAAAACAACATTCCGCAGTCAATAAGAGAGAAGTAAATGGAAAGACTAGAGTTGCTGTGTTTGCAGAAGATCCTTTTGGAAATATATTTGAAATCTATACTTATAGCTATGAGATTATGAGCACTTGATCAATTAATATAAAAAAACAGGACACTCTTATATAACAATTTAAACCTATCGACTAGAAGCCGATAGGTTTTGTTTATTTATATTTCTTTTCTAGTTCATTCATGAATTTATCAAATTCACCTTCATCCATACCCCAGCCATGTTCTTCAGCAGGATAGCCTTTGCTCTTAACATCAGAGTCAAATTCCATAAACGCCTTAATGCCACCCTCGAAAAATTCAGCATAGCACTTGGAATGTTTAGCCATTGTAGATTTAGGCTGAAAACCAAGTAGATCATATATAACTAGCTCAGAACCATCTGCTGCACTACCAGCAGCAACTGAAATAACTGGAACACGCAACTTCTTTGCAATAGCTTCGGTAAGTTCGCGAGAAGATAGTTCGATGGTCATAGCTGCCATGCCGTTTTCCTGATACTCATAAGCCATACGAAAAACTTTCATGGCATCTTCTGCTGTTTTACCAACGCGCCTATAACCGCCATACCACATGGATTGCCAGCCAGATAGGCAACCTACATGCCCAATTACTGGAATATAATTGTCAGTCATATACTTTAAAGTGTCGTTGGTAACGCCCATAGGCATAACACTGTCAGCACCATCCGAAACGAGAGTAGTAGCTACTTTAACTGCAGTATATTTATCTGCGTAGCTTCTAGACTGCATAACGGCGTTTAAACAAATATTTGGAGCCATTTTACGAATCAGTCTTGTTTGCATGTACATATTCTGTTCACGCTGTTCAGAGGTTTCACCAGGAGCAGTATAACGAACTAGATCAATACCAGCTCTTTCACAAGCCATTGTCCAGAATGGATCGGCATGAGCTGTTCCAACCATAGAGATTAATTTACCTTCTTCTTTCATCTTTTGGAGGTGCCAGATTGTTTTTCTTTGTTGAGACATGGGCATTGCACTTGGTTGCTGTTGCTTTTGTTCTGCCATTTTAATAACTCCCTTCAAAATTTTTTAATATGATAGGAAATTGCTTCGCAATTTTAAAGAATCGCACTCTGCATAATTCCTTCTTCCTTGAGGTAATTATAAATACATTTTTTATTAACGTAAATACTCAAAATTGAGAATTTGCGGTAAGGTTTTTATAATAACTTGCGCAAAAAATGGCGTAAGAAAACCACAAAACTCTTTCAAAAAAGAGCATTTTATGGTGCCTTGTACTTTTTCTACTTGTTTTAAAGTTTTGTATAAAGTGGTTACAATTTAATTAAACCATACACATTATAAAATAATAAACTTATTTTGTGATTCATTGTTTTTTAATGGTTATAAAACGAGTGTAAAATTTATTAAGAAGGTGTTTTTTTGGTTACTAGTATTGTTATTTTGACATATAAT
>JAVBPQ010000052.1:0-22611 GCA_031549525.1 Clostridiaceae bacterium
TATTGATAAATTAGAGCAAAAGCTAGAAGAGAATAAGATATCTGCTTTAAAATATATCATGCAGTCAAATGGCGGTTCTGCTTCATTTAACTTTGCTAAAAAAACTCCTATAAATATGATTGAATCAGGACCAGTTGCAGGTGTTTTTGGTTCTGCACTTTTGGGGAAACTTCTTGGATTTAAAAATGTCATATCCCTTGATGTAGGCGGGACAACAGCAAAATGCTCCTTGATAACAAATAATGAAGTTACAGTTGTAACAGATTATCGAATAGAGAGAAACGAGAGAAATGCAGGATATCCTATAATGGTTCCTGTTGTAGATATTGTAGAGATAGGTAATGGAGGAGGCTCTATTGCATGGGTTGATGATATAGGTGCATTAAAAGTTGGTCCAAAATCAGCAGGTGCAGTTCCTGGACCTATCGCTTATGGTCTCTCTGGCGAGGATCCAACTACTACAGATGCTTGCCTTATAACAGGAAAGCTCTCTGCAGAGAATTTTGAAATGAAAGTTGATTTAGACAATATAAAAAATCAACTGATTGAAAAAATTGGCAAATATTTTAATATGACTTATGAAGATGCAGCTGTGAGCATAATAAAAGTTGCTGAATCTAATATGCTAAATGCACTTAAGATAATCTCTGTAAGAAAAGGACATGACCCTAGGGAATTTGCTCTTATAGCTTTTGGAGGAGGCGGTCCTATGCATGCATGCGCCTTAGCAAAAGAGCTTAATATTAAGAAGGTAGTTGTGCCAGTGGGAGCCAGTGTTTTCTCAGCTTGGGGCATGATGATGACAGACCTAAGGCATGATTACTTAAAAACTCATATTTGCAGAACCCTTGATATTTCAATAGATGATGTAAACCGCATTTGGGGTGAACTTCGTGATGAAGCAGAAAAACAATATGCAGATGAAAATGTTAAAAGGGATGATATCATCTTCTCGTATACCGCTGACATGCGTTATATGGGTCAAGAGCATACTGTAAAAGTTTCAATTCCTGCGCCACCATGGACAGATGAAATAAAAAATGAGATTATAAAGCGCTTCCATGATATACATGAGAAAAACTATACATTTAAATTAGAAACAACTCCCACTGAAATTGTTAATTTTCATTTGACTTCCTTTGGCAAAATCGAGAAGCCTGTAATAAATGAAATACAAGTGAATAAATGCGATATTTTAGAGACAATAAAAGAGGTGCGCCCAGTTTATTTTCCTCAAGATGGCTTTATTGATACAAAAGTTTATAAAAGGGATAAATTGTGGCCTGGTATTGAGTTAAAGGGTCCAGGCATTGTTGAAGAGCATTCAGTGTCCACTGTGTTTTTTAAGGGTGATAAGCTTACAGTTGATAAATATGGAAATCTTATTATAGATTTGGAGGTAGAGTGATGAATACCATACTTGATGTTGTTACACTAGATATAGTTAAGGATTCTTTACTTGCTGCAAGCGATGAAGTATTTTACACATTAGCAAGGACTTCCATGAGCCCTATTATTTATGAAGTGCTTGACTATGCTAGCGGCATATCAGATTCAAATGGCAACTTATTGACTCAAGGTAATGGAGTAACAGGATTTATTGGACTGCTTGCGCCAATGATTGTTGAAACTATCAATAAATTTGGAATTAAAAATATGAAACCTGGGGACATATATATCATAAATGATCCTTACATGGGTGGAGGCTCGCATCCATCAGATGTTGGCATGGTCATGCCTATATTTTATAAGGGTGAGGTTATTGCTTTTGTAGCAAATAAAGCCCATTGGACTGAAGTTGGAGGAATGGCAGCAGGTTCATTTACAACAGATGCTACAGAGATTTATCAGGAAGGTTTGAGGTTCTCTTGCATAAAGCTTGTTGATGGGGGTATAATTAATCAAGCTGTTGTTGATATAATACGTTCCAATGTGAGGTTTCCTGATATGTCTATAGGCGATATGTGGGGTCAAATTTCAGGGCTTAGAACAGGGTTTAAGCGCATAAACGAAATTTGCGATAAATATGGAGTAGAGATAGTTAAAGCTGCTATGGAAAGATTGCTTTCAAGCAGTGAAATGCTCTGTAGGAAACTGCTTAAACAGCTTCCTAAAGGTGAGTTTTTTATGGAAGATTACCTAGATGAAGATGGATATGGCAACATTGTTAAGGTAAAAGTTAAGGTTACAATTAAAGATGATGAGTTTATTGTGGATTTCACAGGATCAAGCAAGCAAGTGAGAAGTCCAATAAATACTGGATATTCATCTTTGATGGCAGCTGTTAGAATTGTGTTTATGTCAATCATAAATCCAGAACTCAGCGTAAATGACGGAGTGTTTAAACCTCTTAAAGTCATTGCAGAAAAAGGTTCTGTGTTTAACTGTGAACCGCCTGCACCAACCTCTACGTATTATGAGAGCATGCTTTATGCTACTGATCTTGTATGGCACGCTTTAGCGGAAATACTGCCTGACAGGTTAACCGCTGGACATTTGCTTTCTGTATGTTCTGTTGTGCTTGCAGGGGTGCATCAAGATACTAATGAAAACTTTCTTATTGTTGAGCCAACTTGCGGTGGCTGGGGTGCAGGAATAAATAAAGATGGTGAAGTGGGTCAGTTTTGTGTTGCAGATGGCGAAACATACAATGTGCCAATTGAAATTGCAGAAACTCGATATGGAATAATGATTGAAGAATATAGCTTGAATACTGATGGAAAAGGTGCGGGAATGTTCAGAGGAGGTTCTGGTGCTATTAGGACATACAAATCTTTAAGTGATGGTGAAAGCTTTTCAGCATCATTTGGGAGAAATAAATCGAAGGTTTGGGGCATTTCTGGTGGTAAGGATGGTTCTATTAATGAATTTACAATATATAGAAAAGATGGTACTATTCAAGGTCCTATGGGAATTATAGCAAGAGAAGTGCTCAATAAAGGCGATGTTGTAAGGATGAGAACTGCTACAGGAGGAGGATATGGTGATCCTTACAAAAGAGATGTTAAAAAAGTTATCTCTGATGTAAAAAATGGTTATATTTCAATTGAACAGGCAAAAGAGGATTACGGTGTAAATATTTCTTCAAACTTTGAAATAATAGGAATATGTAGCAATCGTTAAATCATATTAAACAGGCAGTTAAACTAAAATTTTATGTAGTTTAACTGCCTTTTAAAAACATAATTAAAAAATTATTTTTTATAAATAATAGTTATGTAAAAAATGTTTAAAATCATTGATAAGTTTATAAAATAATATTAAAATAATTTACAGTTAATACAGATATTTTAATATTTTGTATTTTAAATTTTATGTGAGATTATTGTGTCACTTTAACAAATTGTTAGTAGCCAACTACCTTAACGGGATAGTGGTTTTCTTTTCTAAACTTTATAAAATTATTCTAGATAATAATGCATGTTATAGATGGAAGTAAAGTATCAAGTCAAAAAAAAGCAAAAAAAGAACAATTAATGCAAGATAATTCCTATCGTAACTATGTGGAGATATTGT
This sequence comes from Clostridiaceae bacterium, assembly GCA_031549525.1. GTDB lineage: Bacteria > Bacillota > Clostridia > Clostridiales > Clostridiaceae > WQUF01. The sequence continues at coordinate 3,517 of JAVBPQ010000052.1, forward strand.
CGAGGTTATGAATGAATTTTTATTTTGTTTTATAAAGAAACTATTTCAAGTTGTAGAGTACTTATCAAAGCAAATAGAAATGGGGGGAGGAAAATGTTCCTTGATCTTGCTTATTCAAGTCAAATGCAGTTCATTTTAGCTGTACAAACCTTTATAACAAATATATGTATTGTATATTTTATGTCTGACTTACTTTTAATGTTATCTAATGAACATGCAAGTAAACAACAAAGGCTGATTTTTGCATTTTGTATTGGAGCCGTACATACATCGTTTATTTATTGTGTATATATAATTGGCGGAATGATTTCGTTTTCACCTATTGTATACTTGTTAGTTGTCAGTCCTAATCCTATTTTAGGCTATTTGTATTACATTATTGGAATTAAAGTGTTCAAGCTATCGCCTATACGATCCATCAAATTAATGGGATATTTTTTTACATATTTTATTTTTATTGTGAATATCACCAGACTTAACACCACATTAATACCTATAGAGACATTGCCAAGGTATAATTATCTGCAAAACATAGAGCGTCAGTTTGTATATTTGCTTGAGGTGTATTTAATTTATTGTTTGATAAAGTATGTTATAAAAAAATTCAAATTTACAATGAGGCTTTCAGAGAAAATTTTTATAAATATAAAAAAAGAAAAAACTGCCTATTTACTTAAGCTAATGTTTTTATATATATTGACAACAATACTACCATTGCTCATTGAAGGTGATTTATTGGGTTCTGTTACCGTACTTTTAGTTCTTATATTTTTTTTGGCATTCAACATTGTACAGGATTTATTTGTAATGTCAAAGAATGAACTAGAAAACAAAGAGGTGCATATTAATGTGCTTTCCAAAGGGATTAACGAGTTTAGTAGTATAGAACATGATTTTTACAATATATTGCAAACATATAACGGATACCTTGAAATTGGTGATCTTGAGAGTCTTAAAAAATACCATTCATCACTTATTAAACTAACAACTTATGCTGGAAGCTCAATTGATTTAAGTCGTAAAATGAAAGAGAATCCAGCTTTTGTATCACTATTAGTAAATAAAATTGAGTATGCTAAGAAAATGAATGTTGAAATGATGGTGTCTTTACAAGATAGTACAGCCAATTTATATATAGATAACATAGATATTTGTCGGTGCATAGCATGTTTATTAGATAATGCTATTGAGTCAGCATCAATTTCTAAGCAAAAGAAAGTTTTTTTCACACTAGAATCAAAAGAATCAAAATTAAGCAGATCTAAACTTATCATTGTTGCAAATAGTACTGATACTCCTATTGATATTTCTAAAATTATAAATCCAGGAGTTACAAGTAAGTCAGGGCATCATGGAATTGGACTGAGTAATGTTAGAGAAATTATAAAAAAATATGGCAATAGTACTTTTCAAATGACCTATTATAACTATGAGTTATGTGCATATATAGAGCTTAGGCAAAATTAACCTACAATAAGAACATAAAACTAAAGATGATAAATTTGTAAATACTGATGCAAATTAAGTTTTAAATATATAGATAACTTTGGGGGTGAAAATATGAATTTTAAAACAAATAGGCATAAGAATTATACAAAGTATAAATGTCTTATCATCGAGGATAATGTATTTGCTTTAGATATACTGTCTATTTTTTTTAAGAGAAATGGTATTGAGTCTGAGACAGCAGAAAATGGACAAATAGGTTTACAGATGTATCTTGCCAATCCTACTAAATATGATATTATATTTTTAGATTTACAAATGTCAATAATGGATGGATATGAGGTAGCAAAGCGTATTCGAGAAAGTGGAACGCTTACAGCTTCTACTATAACAATTGTTGCAATGTCTGGAACTAACACAAGTGGAGTAATAGGAAAATATGGCGTTAATTATTTTTTAAAGAAACCGTTTGAACTAAGTTATTTGCTTGATATATTTGATGAGTTTGTAGATAAATAAATATAAAAATAAGATTATTATTCTGTTTTTAGGAGGGAGCCTGTTGTTGTACCCTGAATTTGCATATTCTACTAAAATGCAACTTATTCTTGCTTTTATGACTTTTACAGAATCATTTTGTTCAATGTACATGCTTTCAAATATGATTCTTATTGTTTTTGGCGTGTCGGCAGGCAGAAAGCAAAAGATACTTTTTGCTTTCATTACAGGAACACTGCTGCAAAACGTATTTATATATGGAATTTACTTTTTGGGAGGGATGATTTCTTTTAGCAATTTAACATATCTTCTCATTACAACTCCTAATCCTATTGTTGCTATTATTTATTACTATGCTGCTCAAAAAATATTTAATCTGTCGCCTGTGCGTTCTATAAGCCTTATAAGCTACATTTTTTTGTATTGGATTACTGCAAAGACCTTGAGCCGATTAAGTTATTCATTATTTTTTCTTCAAAACGAAATTAGATATAACTATATGAAAGATGCGCTTAACCAGATTGTATATGTTATAATTTTTTTCGTAGTTTATAAATTGGCTCAATATATTTTAAAAATTAATTATACAAGTGTTAGGCTTTCTGAAAATATGTTCTTTGACAAAAAGAAAGAGTTAGTAATCTTCTTTTTAAAAGTATTATTTATTTATGCTGTGAGAATTATCTTACCTATCATAATTCCTCAATTGGTGGTTGCATATACCATGGTTTTGTTAATATTGATATTTCTTATTGTAATCAGCATATGTTTTGATATCATCGCATATAACAAGCAGACCATAAGCAACCATGAGATGCATATCAGTACTCTATTCAAGGGAATGGAGGAATTGCGAGGGATTAAGCATGATTTTAATAATATACTTCATACATATAGTGGATATATTGAATTAAAAGAGTACAAAAGGCTTGAACTATACCATGCTTCTTTAGTTTCTGCCACTTCTCATGCTAATAATATAATGGAGCTTGCGCAAAAAATGCCGGAAAATCCAGCACTCATTACTCTTTTTATTAATAAGTTAGAATATTCGGAGAAAATGAATGTAAAGCTCTTACTTTCATTAAAATGTGATGTTGCTAATATGTTTATTGATAATATGGATATTTCACGGGTTTTATCCTGTGTTTTGGATAATGCTATTGAAGCAGCAAGTGATTCAAAGCAACATAAGGTTTACGTTACAATTGAATCAAAAACACCAGCTTCTAAGCTAATCATCATTACCAATGGCACAGATATACCAATAGATATTTATGCTATGTCTCAAGATGGTGTAACAAATAAAGCTGGACATGTTGGAATTGGTCTTACTATAGTACGAAATATTTTAAGTAAATATGGAAACTGTTCATATCAAATGAAGTATTTTGATCATGAAATTTCAACATATATTGAACTAAAGGAATTTAAATAAAACATATGAAAACATGCATTTTTAAATATTAGGAAAGTAAGTGAGTGGATATGGCAAATGATTTAAATAACTTAAAATTAATCCAAGCTACCCTTCCAATAGTTGCAATTTTAGCGTCATTTACTTCAATGTATTGTAATGCAAATATCATTTTATTGCTTTATAACGAGAGGGTGAGTATTTGGCGAAAGGCATTGTTTGTTTTTATTTCTGGACCAGTTTTATCAGTTCTTCCTATGTATATAGCTTATATTGTTGGAAGTTCAGGGGAGATGTCGCCAATTATCTATTTACTTTTACGAAATGTTAATCCGATTTTTGCCTTGTTCTATGCTTATTTTGGTATGAAAATCTTAAAGCTTTCGCCAATTCGATCTTTAAGGCTTATGAATATTTCTTTTCTAATACATATGATAGAAATAAACATCAGCTTATTTATAGGATCAGCAATTTTTGAACAAACAGATTCGTTGCATTATGATATATATAAGGATTTTCAGGGGCAAGTTTTCATTCTAGCTTTCTTACTACTGTGTTATTTTATGATTTACATGTTAATAAAAAAATGGCAGGCAATCATAAAAATTTTGGATAGTTTGTTTGCAGATGCTAAAAAAGGAATTGCGTTATATTTTTTACGTTCCTTAATAGCTTATGTTTTAGCAGTTTCACTGCCCATGGTTATGGAGGAAAAATCATTGGCATATTTGCTTATTAGCTTGATTATTTTCTTAATATTGGCTATTTGCATTTTAATAGATTATAGAAAAGCACTCGATATAGAACTTGAAAACGTCACAGCTCATATAAATGTATACAAGGAGGGAGTGGAAAGCTTTCATGGGATAAAACATGACTTTTATAATATTCTGCAGACCTATGGCGGTTATTTAGATATAGGCGATCTTGAGGGCTTGCGCCGTTATCATTCTACACTCAAACAAATAACTATAGCTGCTGGAGATGTGCTGGATCTTAGTAATCAGATGGAGAAAAATCCTGCTCTTATTTCGCTTGTTTACAACAAATTAATGATGGCAAAGGAATTTGGGGTTCATATTGATGTTTCAATACAAAATGACCTTTCTAACCTACCTATTGATCCTATGGATTTATGTCGTGCATTAGGTTGTTTGTTTGATAATGCTATTGAAGCAGCTTCTGAATCGGAACAAAAGCATATGCAATTTACAATCAAGAAAAAATTTCCATCATCCATGTTGATAATACTATCTAATAGTACAAAGGATCCTGTTGATACCACTGAAATTATGAAGAATGGCTTTTCAAGCAAAGAAGGACATTCAGGTATTGGCCTCACAACAGTTCGCAAAACTTTAGGTAAATATGGTAACTGCAGCTTTCACATGAATTATTATAATCAAGAGATTAGTGCTTATATCGAACTAGTTCTCAATGAACATCAAAATAATATAAAAGGCACTTAATTATAGCCATGAAAAGAGTTTTTTCATGGCTAGTTAATAAAGCTTATCCATATAATAATTTAATTATTTAACACCCATCCAAGCTGAAATAACCATCTTTTGAACTTCGGAGGTTCCTTCATAGATTTCTGTGATCTTAGCATCACGCATCATCCTCTCAACAGGATACTCTCTTGTATATCCATATCCTCCAAAGAGCTGAACTGCACGGCGAGTTACATCGCTTGCTGTCTCTGATGCAAAGAGTTTTGCCATTGCAGCCATATGACCATAAGGTTCTTTTGCATCCTTTGCACAAGCTGCTCTATAAACTAAAAGCCTTGCTGCATCAACTTTGGTTTGCATATCAGCAAGCTCAAATTGGGTATTTTGGAATTGAGATATCCTCTTTCCAAACTGCATTCTCTCTCCAGTATATTTAACTGCAGCATCTATGGCTCCCTGTGCTATTCCAAGAGCTTGAGCAGCAACACCAATTCTTCCTGAATCTAAAGTTTTCATGGCAATTTTAAATCCTTCTCCAATTTTTCCTAAGAGATTTTCCTTAGGTACCTTGCAATCTGTCAATATAACTTCAGCAGTTGCAGAAGCCCTTATTCCCATCTTTCTTTCTTTTTTACCTATTGAAAAACCTGGGAAGCTTTTTTCTACGATAAATGCAGAAATTCCTTTTGTACCGAGGGATTTATCTGTCATTGCAAACACTACATATGTATCAGCATAACCGCTATTTGTTATAAATATCTTACTTCCATTTAAGAGATAATGATCTTCTTTTTCTTCAGCTTTAGTCTGCTGACCTGCTGAATCTGTTCCTGCATTTGGTTCAGTTAAACAAAATGACCCAAGGGATTCTCCTGATGCAAGAGGAAGTAGATATTTTTGTTTTTGATCTTCAGTACCAAATTCATATATAGATCCGCAAGCTAAAGAAGTGTGAGCAGAAACTATGATACCAGTTGATGCACAAATCTTGGATAATTCCTCTATACATGTTGCATAGGACAAATAGTCCATATTGGACCCGCCATACTTTTCTGGGAAAGGAATACCTAAAAAGCCTTGATCTTTTAATTTCTTTACAATTTCAACAGGGAAACGCTCTTCTTCATCAATTTCACCAGCGATTGGTTTTAGTTCTTTTTCGGCAAAGTCTCTATACATCTTTTGTAAGTCCTTGTGATCTTCTGAAAAGTTAAAGTTCATGATAACATCTCCTTTAAAATTATTTTAAGAATTTTTTATTTTTCTTATCTCTTTTGCAAGTGCAGGTACTACTTCAAATAAATCTCCTACGATTCCATAATCTGCTACATTAAATATAGGCGCATCCTTGTCTTTATTGATTGCAATTATTATATCAGAGGAAGACATCCCAGCTAGGTGCTGTATTGCGCCTGAAATACCGCAGGCTACATAAATCTTAGGACCAACAGTTTTTCCTGTTTGCCCAACTTGATGCATATGAGAAATCCACCCTGCATCAACTGCAGCTCTTGAAGATCCAACAGTGGCACCTAGTGCATCTGCTAAATCTCTTATCACAGCAAAATTTTCAGGTCCCCCTAAACCTCTTCCCCCTGAAACGATAAATTCAGCTTCTTCAAGGTTTACGCTTTCTCCACCTGCAGTCTGTACATATTCGATTAATTTCGTCCTTATATTTTCAAGAGGTGTCCCTATATCTTCATTAATCACATTTACAGACTTTTTATAATCAGGCTCTGCTTTTTTAAATACTCCTGACCTTACAGTACCAATTTGAGGTCTTGTATTTGAACAGAGTATGGTAGCCATGAGATTTCCTCCAAATGCAGGGCGAGTCCACGCTACATCACCTGTCTCATTGTCTATATCAAGACCTGTACAATCTGCTGTAAGGCCAGTTTTTAATCTGCATGAAACTCTAGGTCCTAAGTCTCTTCCATTATTTGTGGCTCCTATTAAGATAGTTGAAGGTTTATATTTTAAAGCTAAGTTTGACATAACATTTGCATAACCATCAGTACTGTAATCTAAATACTCGTCTTTTGATACATTTATGATTTCTTCAGCACCATAAGCCATTGCATCTTTTATGGCAATATCATTGTCTTTTCCAATGACTACAGCTATAACTTTTTCTTTCTTTATATCTGCAAGTTTTTTACCCTGATCTAAAAGCTCAAGGCTTACATTTCTGGGCTTACCATGAATAGTTTCTATAAATACCCATACATTTTTATACTCTTTAATATTCATAAAATTACTCCTCATATAAGTCTTGCATCAGATAATAATTGAGCGAGTTTAAAAGCTGATTCTCTAGCAGTTTCTTCTTCAATTTTGATGCCAGATTCTTTCTTTTTAGGCGTAAATGTTTTCTTAACTTTGGTAGGTGATCCTTTAAGACCTATTTTTGTAATATCAATATCACTTAGGTCAGAAGATGTTATGGTTTCAATAACTGCTCTATTTGCTGCCATCTTACTTCTTATGGAGGGAGATCTTGGTTCATTGATGGCTTTAACTACTGTACAAACTACAGGTAATTTTGCCTCAATCAATTCATAACCTTCATCATTTTCTCTATGAACTATTATGATATCATCTTTTATTTCGATTTTAGAGATAAAGGTTAGCTGAGCTATTCCAAGATGTTCTGCAATTTCTGGCCCAACTTGTCCAGTATCTCCATCTATAGCTTGTTTTCCACATAAGATTAGATCAAAATTTCCAAGTTTTTCAATGGCAGTTGCTAGTATGTAACTTGTAGCCAGTGTATCAGATCCTCCAAACAATCTATCGCTAATCAATATAGCTTTATCTGCACCAACAGAGAGACACTCTTTTAGCGCAGCTTTAGCTTGCTCAGGACCCATGCTGATAACTGTGACATGTCCTCCATAGGCTTCTTTTAGTTGGACAGCAGCTTCAAGTGCATTTGCATCAAATGGATTTACAATGCTTGGTACTCCAGTTCGAATAAGAGTATTTGTAACTGAATCAATTTTAATTTCTGATGTATCTGGTACTTGTTTGACACAAACCAATATTTCCATAGAACACTTCCTTTGTTTTTGTAATACATCATTCCATATACCCTATTGTAAAGAAGGCAGAATAAATTGTCAAATACATAAACATGCAAATTGGTATATAATTTAAATAGTACTTTAACCATTGTAAAAACGGTATAAAATATTATATAATAAGTTTATAATGATAAGGAGGTAATCTTATGGTTGAGATAAAAAATGTGACAAAGAGTTACGATAGAGGAATCAAAGCTGTAGATGATTTAAGCTTAGAAATAAGAAAAGGAGAAATATTTGGATTTTTAGGACCAAATGGTGCAGGAAAGACAACTACCATTAAGATGATAACTGGTATTACAAATGCAGATAATGGAGAAATACTTATAGATGGAGTTAATATTAAAACGGATCCTTTAGCTGCTAAGAGAAAATTTGGATATGTTCCAGATAATCCTGATATGTTTTTAAGGCTTAGAGGAATAGAATATTTGAATTTTATGGCAGAAATATATAATGTACCTGAAGGCGAGAGAAGAAAGAGAATTGAAGATTTAACAGCAAGATTTGAGATGGAAGGAGCGCTTTCTAGCAATATACAGAGCTATTCTCATGGTATGAGACAAAAGATAGTATTAATAGGAGTTTTGATTCATAAGCCTTCCAATTGGATTTTAGATGAACCTATGACTGGTCTTGATCCTAAATCTTCACATCTCTTAAAACAGATGATGAAAGAGCATACTGCTGAAGGAAATTCAGTTTTTTTCTCAACTCATGTTTTAGAAGTTGCTGAAAAGTTATGTGATAGGGTTGGCATCATAAATAAAGGAAGACTTTTATTTTGTGGAACTTATGAAGAAATAAAGGTTAAATTTAATGAAGAAGCTTCTTTAGAGAATATCTTCTTAGAACTAACTCAAAGCGAGGGTGAAAACAAATGAAAAAGATGTTCATGTTAGTAAATGCACTTATGAAGAACGCTCAAAGTGCATCTTTTGCAACAAAAAGAAGAGGGACAAAGTCCAAGAATTCAGTAGGTATGATAATTTTATATATATTTTTATTGCTTTACTTTGGAGCTATTTCTATATTTATTACTGTGGGTTTAAATAGCTCTTTAGAACCCATTAATCAACAAGGCATTATAATAAGTATGATACTTGTGCTTGTAACGCTTCTTACATTATTTTTTTCCATATTTAGCTGTATAAATGTTTATTATTTATCTTCAGATATTGAGTATCTCCTTCCTCTGCCCCTTAGACCACATGAGATACTCCTTGCAAAATTTATTGTGCTTACCATATATACTTATATATTTGAATTTGCACTTGCGCTTCCATCCTTTGTTACCTATGGTATTATGAATAATGAGAGTGTTTTATTTTATTTATATTCCTTAATAATTTTGATATTTCTTCCTGTGATACCTCTTATAATTGCTTCATTGATAGTCATGGTATTAATGAGCTTTATAAACTTAACAAAGCACAGGGATAAATTTGTCTTTGTAATAAGTGCCCTTGGTATAGTATTTGCTGTACTTATCAACGTACTTTCATCAAGGATGATTCCTCAAGGCGAACAGGATGCTATGATATTGCTTCAAACAGTAAATGCTTTAGCAATAAATTTTGGAAGAGCATTTCCTTTTATAATTCCTGCAATAAGCTGCCTAGTAAATGCTTTAAGTGTTCGAGCAATTTTAAATTTTATCTTTTACATTGTTATAAATATAGCAGCCATTGGTTTGTTTTCTTTAATTGGCAATAGTATTTATTTTAAAGGAGCTTTAGGCTCTAAGGAATCCTCATCAAAGAAGAAAATGCTTACAGATAAAGAGATATCAAAGGAAGTAGCAAGCAGGGGGCAATTATTTTCTTTTATCTTAAAAGAGTGGAGGCTTTTATATAGAAATCCTACTTATTTATTTCAATGCGTAATGCCAACATTTATATTTCCAGTCTTATTCTTTGTGCTTTTTAAATTTAATAAGCAATATGAACAACTTTTTGACTATATAGCAAGAGTGGAAGGTATGTTTAGCAATCCTTTTGTCTTTACAATACTAGTTTGTATACTCACATTTTTCTTAATAGGGAACACAACATCAGGATCTGCTATATCAAGAGACGGAAGCTATGCAACGGTTTCTAAGTATTTGCCTATGGATTTTTATAAGCAATTTATAGGTAAGATATTTTTAGGATGTGTATTTTCTATTGTAGAAGTTGTATTTACTATGATAGTATTTGCATCTCCTTTAAAATTAACTATATCAAATGTAATTTTTATAATAGTCATAATATCAATAATAGGAATTGTGCACAATTATCTCATGTTTATAGTTGATTTAAAAAGACCAAAGTTAGTATGGGATAGTGAAATTTCTGTTGTTAAGAATAATTTGAACATTTTTATAGATATGATATTTTTATTTGTGAACATGTTAATAGTCTTTCTAATAGGACTTTTATTAAATAAAGTTTTATCTTTTTTAAATCCCAACACTGCATATGTAGTGACTGCATTAGTCCTTATAGTTATCCATGTTTTAGCATGGTTTGTATTAGATTTATATGTTAAGAGAAATAAAATTGAATTATTTTCCAAAATAGAGTAAGAAACGTCGTAACAGCCTTTTTTAAGGCTGTTGTTTTTTTATGCTAATTTTGACTGGTTATAGAATTTGCTGATAAAAATTGATATAATAGTGTAAATTTGAGTATAAACCTTAGGGGGTTAAAATGGAAAGAGGAAAGAGGACACTAAATGTTACAGTTGCAAAACTTATGATGTTTTTGATGTTTTTAAACGTTTTGACAGGAATGACTATTAAAGTAGATGCAAAAAGTAGTGCGAAAAATGCCGTTATAGTAGCTAAAGATAGCTCAATAAAAGTAGGATACGCTTTTGATAAAATGGAGAATATTAAAGCTGTTGATAATGGGGGAAAGGGAAAAGATATAACTGAATTAATTGAGATTGAAGGGGAAGTGAATATTGAAAAGGTAGGAAAATATACTTTGACCTATAGCGTTACTGGTGAAAATGGATCTACGGTCTTAAAGCAAGTAATTATTACTGTAGAAGATAGAAATAAAAATGCAAAAAATGCTGTTATAGATGCAAAAGATATAACTTTGAAGATAGGCGATAGTTTTGATAAAATGACAAATATAAAAGCTGTAGATGATGGAGGAAATGGAGCAAATTTAACTAAATTCATCATAGTTGATGGTGAAATAAATACAAAAAAAGCAGGGAAATACTCTGTTACATATAAAGTTACAGGTGAAAATGGGATAGAGATTGTTAAACCTATAGTTATAACTATAGTAACTTCAAAGAGCGGTTTAGAAGATGCTATTATAGAAGCAGAGAATATAGTAATAAAACTTAAAGATAAGTTTGATAAGCTTGCAGATGTAAAAGCTGTTGATAATGGAGGAAATGGGAAGGATTTAACAAAATCTCTTAGTATTAAAGGTACTGTTGATACAAGTAAAGAAGGAGAATATAAACTTACCTATAGTGTTAAAGGTGAAAATGGTATTAAAGTTTCAAAGGACATCATTATAACAGTTGGAGATGATATTTCAGATAACAATACTGATGGGACAGATAAAACTAGCAAAACTAATAAGACAAATAAAACCAGTAAAACTAATAAGACTGATAAGACACAAAAAAGTGATGATTTATCCTTTATAAAAAAGGTTATTGAATTATGCAATGCTGAGAGAAAAAAATTTAAATTAAGACCTCTTGTTGAAGATTCTAAGCTTTCAATTGTAGCTAAGATGAAATCTCAAGATATGATAAACAAAGATTATTTTGGTCATATATCTCCAACCTATGGAGATCCATTTAAAATGTTAAGGGATAATAAAGTAAGTTTTTTATATGCAGGGGAAAATTTAGCAGAGGGACAAAAAACACCAGAGCGTGTAGTAAAAGAATGGATGGAATCACCAGGGCATAAAGCCAATATTTTAAATGGAAATTATACAAAAATAGGGGTTGGCTATGTAAAAAGTAAAAAGGGGACAACTTATTGGACGCAATTATTTACTTAATAGAAAATTATTGTTTGGAAAAAATTGCACATAAAACAGCTTACCTTAAAGTTGTTAAATAACAAATTTATATTTCCTTCTTAGGCAAAAGTCTAAGGAGGGTTTTTTAAACCTTGACAGGTATGTTATGTTACAGAGTATAATGAAGAAAAGTAAACATAAAATACATAAGTAAGATTTTAGAGGAACTAGAATGAGTAAAATATTAATTGTATATTACTCGTATTCCGATACAACAAAGAGTTTAGCAGAAGATATAGCAATTATTACAGGTGGAGATATCAGAGAGTTAATACCAGAAAAGCCTTATTCATTTACCTACAATGGCGCAACAAAAGAAGTAAGAAGTGAAATTGAAAGGGGATACTGTCCTAAATTGCTGTCTGGAAATGAGCCAATTAATGATTATGAGTATATTTTTATAGGAACGCCTAATTGGTTCAAGTCTTTTGCACCGCCAATATTGAGCTTTTTGCGCGGCGTTGATTTGAATGGGAAAACGATTATTCCGTTTTGCACACATGGGGGTGGTGGGTTTGGGCAAATAAAAATTAATATATCCAAGGAATGCCCTAACTCTAGGTTATTATCAGGGTTGGCTGTAACAAATGATTTTGATGATAAGCAAGTTAAAGGTTGGATTGATAAAATTAAGATTTTAGAGTAAATTAAGTTTTAAGTCCCAATTCTAATGAGAGGATTCAAATATTTGATTTTATTAGGTGATTTTTATGCAAAAGGAGAAGCTACATGGATATGTAGTAAAATTAGCAGAACATATAAAGCTTAGACTAGAATACTTTGGAGGTATTATCTTTGATATAAATTCAGGAAATATATTAGAGTTAGACCCTGAAGCTTTTGCTCTTATTTTAGAGATTAAAAAATTAAATTCAGTAGATTTAAGTAATTTGTTATATGATACCATATTTTATGGTAAAAATATAATCCCCAAACGTAGTATAGCTATTCTCTTAAACCAGCTTATATCAATGGAAATTTTAGAAGAGAGTAAAAAAGATTATGGCTTTAATAAAATAAGTCATATTGATGAACTTACTCTGCCTAAAAATAAATATATAAGCGCTCCAGAAACTGTACATTTAGCAGTTACATTTAAATGCAATAATGCATGTCAAGATTGTTATATTGATGGCAATAAAAGGCAATCTTATTATGAGCTTGACACATATAATATGTTAAAAATAATAGATAAAATATCAAGGAATAATATTTTTCAACTTGCAATTGGAGGAGGAGAACCATTTTTAAGGGATGATTTACTAAATATCATAAAACATGCATCAAATAAAGGACTTATCACACACATTACAACAGGAAAATATGAGATAGAAGATAAATTTATGCCTATATTTGAATATATTAAAGTCCTTCAAATAGGAATACATATTGATGATATTTTAGAAAATAATTTAAAAGAATTAAATAAATTACAGAGATTAGTTAACAAAGCTCATGATGCTCATGTTATTGCAGGAGCAAATATAATAATGACAAAAACTTTATTAAATAATTTTTATGATATAATCAATCCTTTAATAGATATCGGGTTTAAGAGGTTCACATTTTTAAGATATAAACCTCATGAAAATTATAAAAGATGGATGAAAGAAAATCCCTCCATTTATGAATTAGAAACCATATCTGATAAATTATCTAATATACAAAAAAATCATCCTGAAATTAAAATAAGAATAGATTGTGCATCGAGTTTTCTAGAAAGGGATATACATCCTAAAATAGCATCTTTTAGAGGGCTTCAAGGCTGCAGTGCAGGCAGCAGAATTATTTCTATAGCACCAGATGGCTTTGTGTATCCTTGCTCTCAGCTTGTAAATAAAGATTTTAAAGCAGGAAATCTATCTACAGATGAATTTATAGACATTTGGAACAGTGATGTTTTAAATAAATATAGATTTTATAAAGAAAGCAGCTCTTTTAAAGATAGCCCTTGTGGAGATTGTCTTGCAAAAGAATTTTGTGGTGGATGTCATGTATTAAATGATTTTAGTTGTAAAAAAAAATAATATAGGAGGTAATTTATGAAAATACTTAGCATTAAAAAAGGATTTATGTCGGATCACAGCTCTACATCTTATGAATTTTTAGCAGTAGATAAACCTCTTGGAGTTAATGAAAAAGAGGCAGTTGCAAGACTTTCCAGAAGAACAAGCCCAACAGCATATCGTGCAAGCTTTGTATATCACGTTGAAGGGTATGATATTCCAGGAGGATGGGAAAAACTCATGGAAAAATACTATGATGTTATGTACAGTGAGGATTATGGCTGGTGGACTTTAGCAATAGCTTTTGATACCACAAAGAAACAATTTAGAAAACTTAAAGAATTTAAATTTAGAGGGTATGAGGATTGCGGAATAGACATCGAAGGCGATGAAAAACGTGTCATTGTTATAATATATTGTATAATACCTGATGATAAATATTTTGATGTAAGTGAAAATTATATACTTGGATCTAAAAAACTAGGTAGAGACAATGGATTATTGAATCTTCTCTCTGATGTAAGAGAACAGCTAAAAGAAGGAGACTATAGAGCGCTTTATAAGGTGTGGGAAGTATATTATGAAGATGAAGAAGATGATGACGAGGAGCATGAGATGCCTAAAGAGCCTGAAGAATTTGAGAGAGGCAAGGAAATAGTTGAAGATTTTAAGAACATACTTAGCACTTTAGATATATGATGTTAAAAAGCAGTAGACATTCATCCACTGCTTTTATTTTTTTGATTATTAAATGTCTTTTACAAGATTGACTGTGGCATTTATAAGGCGATGATGTTTTATCTCAGTTACTTTTATTTTTAAACCATATTCTTCAATCTCAGGGGTGCTTCCATCTTTGGGAATATTTCCAATTAAAGCAAATACCATTCCTGCAAAGGTGTAATATTCATCACATGGTAAAGTTACTCCTAAAGATTTTTGAACTTCATCTAAAGGTGCAGTTCCCTTTATATTCCATGTATTTTCGCCTGTCATTTCAATCTCAGGAGTTTCTAAAGGTATAGATATATCATCATCTAAATCTCCAACAAGCTCTTCAAGAAGATCGTTCATGGTGACAACACCGCTCATTCCTCCATACTCATCTATTGCAATTGCAAAATGGTTGCGATTTTTTTTCATATTTCTAAATAAAATATCAGTTCTAACCGTTTCAGGTACAAACTGTGCAGGCTTTACAATTTGTAAAACACTCTCTCTACTGCGATCTTTGAGCCTAAAATAGTCCTTTGCATTTAAAATCCCAACTACATCATCAGCACTTTCATCGCATACAGGATATATGGAATGGCGGCTCTTTATTATTGTATCTTCCCAAGTTTTTGCATCTTCGTCCATCCACAATATAGTCACATTGGTACGATGAGTCATGACCTCTTCTGCAGTCTTATTGTCGAATTCAAATACATTATTTATAAGCTCTTTTTCATCAAGATCTATAGAACCTTTTTTGCTGCTTATGTCGATCATCATGCGTATTTCTTCTTCTGTAACCTCTTCATCATCAGCATTAGGGTCTATACCAATCAATCGAAGGAGACCATTTGTTGAAACTGTAAGAAACCATACAACTGGTGCAAATAATTTTGATACAAAATATATAGGTTTAGACATAGATAAACCTATTGATTCTGATTTTTTCATACCTATTCTTTTAGGTATCAACTCTCCAAATATAAGAGTAAAGTAGGATAAAATGATTGTTATTATTATTACAGATATTGTATCGAGCATAGAAGGAGATAATTTAACTCCTATTTTTATAAACCATGCTACAAGCTTTTCTGAGAAGTTATCTGCAGCAAAAGCACTGCCTAAAAATCCTGCTAAGGTTATGCCAACTTGTATGGTAGCAAGAAACTTAGCAGGTTCATTAGTAAGCGATAACAATCTTTTAGCTCTTTTATTTCCCATTTCAGAGAGCATTTGAAGTTTGTTGTCATTTATAGAAATTATGGCAATTTCAGCACAGGCAAATATAGCATTTAAAGCTATAAGAAATAATTGTAAAAGTATTTGCCATAATATTGGATCAGACCCAGGCAAAAAAACCACCTCTAAAAGTTTTAATTATAAAAAAGTATACCATAGAACACTAAAAATAAATAGCGCCCTAATGATGGTCATCTTTATCATGTTCTTCTTGCATTTGTTTTTGAGTCATATTATCAATATTTTGATGTTCATTTACGCTAGGATTAGTATCTGAGATGTCAGTGTTATGACCTTCTTGTTCACCTATATTGTTATGGTCGCTTGTTGTATTATATTCAGAGGAAGTTCCTTCTTCATGAGCATCATGAGGAATTTCTGTTGTATTAGCATTGTTTTCTTTCTGTATATCTGTAGAAGGTGTATCATGGTTATCACCTCCAAGATGATCATGGATGTGCTTTTGAATTTCACCAACACTTTTATTTATATAATCTTCTTCTTTTATATCTGGTTGAATTTCTATGAGCTCTTGAATGGACATATATTTACCAGGTGTTGTATGTTGAGCATGGGCCTCTTCTACAATGGTCTTATCCACTATATAAAATATAACCTGACTTTTATCTTCATTATTTTTTAAATTGGTTTCTTCTCCTAATATGGATTTTAACTTTTCTAAAATATCATCTTTATCTTTTGCATCATCTGATTGAATAGCAAAGACAAAATAAGATTTTTCGGTTAAATATTTTTTTAAAATATCATCCTCTAAAAGCAATTTTACAGCTTCATCATAGGTTTTATTTTTTATGCTTAGTAAATTCGATATCTTAGATGCTTCATCATTTCTAGAAGTATAATTTATCACTCTATTAAACCTGTTTAGACCTATTTCAATGCTTGGGTTAACATCCATACTGATTAGGGAAGTTTCTTGAAAGTATATGGTAAAACCAAAAATTCCAGTAAAGATAAATAGAGCAAAGCAAGCAGCAACATAAACTAAATTATAATTTATCTTTTTATCTTCTATGGTGACTATATCACCAATTCGCCAAGAAGGACTAGCTTTTACTTTTATAAATGCTCCACCATTTTGCATTATAGTTGCTTTATCTTTATTTATTTCAAACACAATCCCAGTTTTCATCTTTTCACCTCCCTAAATTGTGGTAGAAAGGCTTGTATTAAAGGATAATCTCCTAAAAATAACAGCACTATTGTAACTATATATTTTCTATGTTTTTCAATGGTTTTTACTGATATGTTAAAAGCTATAGCAAGCTCTCCTTGAGGCAATCTATTATATTTTAGAAAGTTTTCTTTCATAGAGTCATTTGAAACTATAAAACGTGCAACTTCAATACACTGATTTCGTGCTCTGTCTTGTTTTGGAGATATTTTTTCAAGTTCTGAAAATTTTATTCCAAAGATTTTTAGTTTTTCCTCAAACTCTTTTATTTCATAGGATATATTCAATCTTTCTTCTTCTTTATTATAAACTTCTATGGATGCTTTGCCTTCTAAGGGAGAATTTATCTCGTCTGATTCATCTTGTTGAGAAAGAGGTATTAAATTAGAGGTTTTTCTTTTATTTTTCCTCCCTTCATCAATTAGTCTATTTTTAATACAGGTGGAAACAAAGGTTAAGAAACTTCCTCTACCTTTTTCATATTGCTTTACACAGCTCATAAATACAAGCATTGCAATACTTAGTTTATCATCATACTCTAAATTTAAGCATATGGTTTCAGATAACACTTTCTTCATAAATGGAATATATTCCTGAATGATTTTATTGAGTTCATTGTTATCATGCTTTGCAATAACAATACGCTCTTCCATTATTTCACCCTCTTATATTTATAATACGAATTTGAGTCATATATCTGTAGGGTATAAATATGAGTTATTATATATTACTATAAATTTTAATTAGTATAAATCTTAAAAAATTAATAGGTATACCCTATATTTTAACATATTCCATTTCGTATAGTTAAGACAAATAGAATACTTAAAAGAAAATATTAATGAAAAAAACAATAAAATTAAACTAATTATCAATATTGTAAAAATTAGTTATAACACCCTACATTTTAGTATACTACATTTCGTATAGTTAAAACGAAAACGATGCTTACGAAAAAAGTATTTAATGAAAAAATAATAAAATTAATTATCAATAAAAAATAAAATATTAGTTATAACGCCCTATGTTTTATAAACTATATTTCTTATAGTTATAACAAAGAATATTAGAAAAAATATTAGGAGGAAAATATTAATGAAAACTGGTAAATTTATAAAAGTATGTTCAGGGGTTATTTTAGGATTAAGTCTTCTATCAACAACTGCATTTGCACATGGCAATGGACATCATAGTCATGCAGGATATAATTACCCAACTTGTAATGTAGCTAATTGTCAAAATAAATACTCCCATACACACAATGGAGTATATTATTCAGCACATCATACAAATGATGGGCATAGATACCATAGATAGAATATTATAAACATAAATATAAATATAAATATTAGGAGGAAAATATTAATGAAAACTGGTAAATTTGTAAAAGTATGTTCAGGGGTTATTTTAGGATTAAGTCTTTTATCAACAACTGCATTTGCTGGGGTACATCATACTACTACTACTTCAAAATATAATTATCCAACTTGTAATGTAGCTAATTGTAAAAATAAATATTCTCATACACATAATGGAGCATATTATTCAGCACATCATACAAATGATGGGCATAGATACCATAGATAGAATATTATAAAAATAAATATAAATATTAGGAGGAAAATATTAATGAAAACTGGTAAATTTATAAAAGTATGTTCAGGGGTTATTTTAGGATTAAGTCTTTTATCAACGACTGCATTTGCACATGGCAATGGTCATGGTTGCTCAGGATATAATAATTCAACATATAGTTACCCAACTTGTAATGTAGCTAATTGTCAAAATAATTATTCTCATACACACAATGGAGTATATTATTCAGCGCATCACACAAATGATGGACATAGATACCATAGATAGAATATAAAAAATAAAGAACCCTTTTAAAAATATAAGGAAACCTCTCTTTTTCTTTACGAAAAGAAGAGGTTTTTTTATTTAAATGGTTAAAATATGTTATCATTATGTTATAAAAAGAAAGGTGGCTTTTA
>JAVBPQ010000167.1:0-5386 GCA_031549525.1 Clostridiaceae bacterium
TGGAGTAAAGAAGTTAAATGATATACGTCTTTTAAAATTCTTATGCGATAAGCGCAAAAAAAACCTCACAGAAAAAGAGATTCTAAATATACAAGAAAAATTAGATAATTACCCACTAAAGAAAATACACTTTTCTATAAATGTATCTAGGGAAATTGCAGGAGACTTTATGGATACAATATCTGAATTTAAAGCGTCAAAGACGGAAAAACTAGATAAAGGTGCTAAAAAATTTAATATGAATAGGTTCTTTAGTGTAAATTATAACAAAGATGTTATGGAGACATTTTTAAAATCAAAGACCATAAATGCAGTTTCATTAGATAGGGTTTTAGCAAAAAACCTTGAGGAATTAAAGGCAATAAAATAAAAACTATAGTCATTATTATAAACTTTATAAATCATTAATAATAAGGGATTGTAAAAGAGATAGGAAAATTCCAAATATAAAGTCATAAGTTCTGTTTTTTTAGAAAAAATAATCAGGACTATTTGTTGTATACTATTTTCAAAGGTATTGTAAAAGCATTTTTTATAAAACATAAATAAATTAAATTTTACATAAAAGCCCAAATAAAAACCGATGCTAGTTATTAAAATAGATAAAAAAGAACGTTAGTGGTTAAAAATTCCATATTTGGACTAATATGCATTAGGTTACTTGAAATTTTTATTATAAATAAAAGTTATTGACAAATGTACAGCCATATGATTTATTAGAGGTATGCATCTCTAAAAATATATTCTTTTAAAAAAGAGTGAGGTAATAATAGTATGTTTTCAGAATTTGCGTATTCAAAAGAAATGCAAATTATTCTTATGTTTTTTTCTTTCTTTTTTAATTTTATAATCATGTATTTAAATGCAAAACTAATTCTCCGCATCTATGGCGAAAATGTAACCATTAAGCAAAAGGCCTTATTTGCTTTTTTATCTGGAACTGTTTTGCAAAGTATGTGGATATATTTTATATATTTCATTGGTGGCATGGTATCTTTTACACCAATGCAAAACCTTCTTATCACAAGTCCAAGCCCAATTACTGCATTGTTTTATTGCTTCCTTGGTATCAAGATACTAAAATTGTCTCCTATTCGCTCCATAGAATTAATGGGACATATATATTTATATTATACAATTATCAACTGTTTAAATCGATTAGCAGGTTCATTTTTATTTACACAAACTGATCCTATGCACTTTAACTATTTGCTTGATGCAATGCGACATGTTTTTAATTTAATAATTTGTATAATCATTTATTTAATAACATGGTATATCCTAGACAAAAATCCTAAGCTGTTTGTTTCCAAATCTTCAACATTTGCACGTCCCAAACTCGATTTAATAGTTTTTATACTAAAATCAAGCTTGGTTTATATATGTGTAGTTACTATACCATCGCTTGTTCCTCAAGCGATTATTGCTAATTCATTTATTTTTATTATTCTTGCTTTATTTTTTATTGCTACACTTTTATTTAAATTTTATCAGCATGAAAAAGCAGATATCCACAATAAAGAAACTCATATAAATTCACTTATAAAAAGTTTAGATGAATTTCGAGCTATAAAACATGATTTTAATAATATTTTACAAACTTACAATGGTTATTTTGCAATTGGTGACCTGGAAGGGTGCAAAAAATACCATCAATCTTTTGTAAATACATTAACACAAGCAGAGGATACTCTAACTCTCAGCAGCCATATGAGAGAAAACCCTGCACTCATTTCACTTTTAATAGACAAATATACACTTGCTAAATCTATGAAGGTACAGATGGATATTTCTTTGAAATGCAGCCTTAGTAATCTTCCTATTAGTGAAATTGATATTGGTCGAATTATAGCTTGTCTTCTTGATAATGCTATTGAGGCAGCAGACCAATCAGAACAACGGCGAGTATCCTTAACTATTGAACAAAAAAAAGAAATGTCTAAGTTGATTATAATAACAAACAGTACTTCAACTTCTTTAGATATCTCACAAATGCTCACAGCTAAGGTTACAACAAAAACAGGACATCAAGGTATAGGTTTAAGCAATGTTCAAAAAATAATTGGCAAATATGGTAATTGTACATTTCAGATGAATTATTACAATAATGAAGTAACATGTTATATTGAATTAATAAATAACAAACGTTACAACAACCATACATATACATCATATCACTATATCTAAAGTTAGGGGCTTTGATAATTTGCATAAAAAAGCTGTCTATCTACAATTTGATAAACAGCTTAAAATATTTAAAAGAGAGTCCCTCCTGCCCTTGAAAGTATATCAAAGTAATTAGGAGTGTTCCCATACATTCTTTTTATCTCTTTTACTTTTCTAATTACAGAATCTCTATAAATTTGATCACCATAAACCATAACAACTATTGCGATTATGATGGCAATAAAGCTAGATAGCAAACTAAAAATCCATCCTATTAAAATAAACCTGCCTAATATTGCACCAACCAATCTAACTGCAAAGTATATTACAAAGCCAACAACACATTCTTGGAACATCTTTCTATATAAAATCCAAACTAAATTTAAAATTTTACCAGCACTAAAATTTCTCGCATTTTGATTTGAAAAATCCACCATAGTATAATTTTTACTAGAAGTTATTTTATTAAAAGCCCTTAAGTAGTAGGTTCTATTCTTTGGCCCAATAAATGCTGCTACCTCATCTTGTGTTACCCCATTCTCATTTAATAATTCTTGAAAAGTAACCTGATTTGCATAACTTGAATTTCTATAGCTGCTATTCATTTTTTTATTTTCATTAAAGCCTGGATTTGGATTTTTATTAACATTTTCATTAAAGCCTGGATTTGGATTTGAATCTGTATTATTAGTATTAAAAATTAACCCACAGTTATCACATATAACATTTCCGTCAGATATTGGCGTACCACATCTTGGACAATTCATTTATATCCCTCCACTTATAATATATGCTATATTATAATACATCTATCTATATAAAATCAAGTACATTGTAATATATAATACTATTTTTATTTTTAGAGCTACACTTATTATATATTTATTGTATCATTATTCAATGAAGTTTGTATAGACATCAAAATAAACACTGACTAAAACGTTATGAAAGAATTGTTACTTGCCTTCAGTTAAGTAATAATTTATAATTTATTTTATTAGAAACTTTTAAATATTTTATATGCCCACTGCGATAAAAGATATTTAAAAACTAAATTCTTTTTTTAATAAATTAAGGAGGAACTGCTTTTAGCAGTTAAATTTTTATGAAATTTGATCCAAACTCCAAAATGACTACCATTGCAATATATGCTTTCCTAGTCCTTGCAGCTGCTATTTTATTTGCACAAATAATTGGCAATATGAAAACATCTCTAGGATTTGTCAATACCATTATTGGTTATATTCAGCCTATGATCTACGGATTTGTAATTGCTTTTTTATTAAATCCTATTATGCATAGCATAGAAAATATACTCATATTAAATGCTTCTAAAATAAAATTAAAGCCTTCACAAAGGCGTATGATCTCTATAATCATAACATATTTATTTGTGATTTTTACTCTAAGTATTTTTATGGGAATTTTATTACCTCAGGTAATTGAAAGCCTTGTAAAAATAGTTAAACAGTTCCCAACTTATACAAAGTCTCTTCAAAGTGTATATCAAAATTTTATAGATGACTTTTATAGTTTAGGACAATCTTCTGAGGTCTCTTATGAGATTCAATTATTTACAGATAAAATTTCTTCATCAATACAGAACATTTTAAACAACATTGATAAGTTTTTAATGAGCATAATAAGTTCTATTTTACAGATAATAGCAGGTTTTGTATCCGGTATTGCACAAATTATCGTAGGGATAATAATATCCATTTATCTACTATCTTCTAAGGAAAAACTATTTGCACAGCTTAAAAAAGTAGGATGTGCGATCTTATCTTTAAAGGTGCTAGAGATAGTTCAAAATATCTTGATAGATACTTCAAAAATATTTAAAAGCTATATAACTGGTGCTGCCATTGATGCAATTATAGTCGGATTTATATGCTTTTTATTTATGATAATTATGGGCTTTTTTGCTCCAGGTTTTTGGCAATATTCAGTTATAATAAGTGTGATTGTAGCTTTAACAAATGTGATCCCTTACTTTGGACCTTTTTTAGGAGCTATTCCCTCTGCATTATTACTTTTGACCATTAATCCTTTTTATCCTATCATATTTTTAGTATTTATTTTGATCTTGCAACAAATAGATGGAAATATAATAAATCCAAGAATTGTTGGTTCATCTACTGGTCTTCCTGCCCTATGGGTGGTATTTGCAATAATGTTGTTTAGTGGAATGTTTGGAATAATTGGCATGTTTATTGGCGTACCATTATTTGCAGTGATATATATGCTCCTCAAAAGGCTTATAATTTACTTATTAAGAAAGAAAAGTATGCCAATAGCTACTAAAGATTATGATTCAAAAGAGAATCCATTGATGGAAGATTAAGATATAATTTAGTTTTTTTGTAGATAATTAAATAAAAAAAAGAACATGGTATTGTAGAAATTAAAGCTTAAAATGACCTTTTATCCACTACCCTAAAGGGTTAGTGGTTTTCTTTTTTAAACCTTAAAATCCCCATGTTCTGCTTTAAGAAGAAGCTTAAAAGAATCTAAGGAAGCAGTTAATTGCTCATCTGTAGGTTCTTTTGTAAAAAATCTTTCTTGACAAAAATATCCTAACTTAAACAATACAGCTAGTACAGGAAGCTTATCACCATTTTTTAGATTAAATACTTCATAGGAAATAGAAAATGAGATTAAAAAAATCATGCTCTCATAATGGACAAATAGTGAAACTATAGTAAAAAATATGGTTAGAAAAACTGCAAGTTCGGTGCCGCACCATCTTGAAACCCTAGAAGCTTTCTTTACATTTTCAAAACTCAAATCTTCATTCTTTAAATATGTGTTTATAACTTTATGTTCTGCTCCATGAAACTGCAATGTTTTTTTGAGATTAAACAGAACCTTTTTAAATATATATACCGATGTAATAACTATCACTAAAATCATGACAAAAATCTTTATAAGATCAAACTCATCATGTTTTCCATAGCTTTCCTCAAAACCTATCATATTTAAAATATCAAGTATAAAAAGTGCAAAAATCATAAAACCAAATGCTCTATTAACTGCAATTTGAGCGATTATTCCTCGTATAAAAGGAACTTTATATAAGAATTTTTTGATAGAGCCTACTGTTTTAACCTTATTAGATACATTTTCTGATATATGAACTTCATATTTTGAATCCTTCCCCATTTCAAAGTATACAGAGTATTTGTTGCTTCCAAAATGAATTCCATCATTACGAGCGTTT
>JAVBPQ010000166.1:0-16764 GCA_031549525.1 Clostridiaceae bacterium
TGGTAAAATATTAGGAATTAAAAAATCACCTCCAAAAAGAATGCTCTTTGAAAATATCATACCTCAGCTTGGCGCTTTTATGAAATTAAAAAACAATTTTGATTATTCAGATTTTGTAATAGCCCTTCTTGAACATTTAGCCACCCAAAGAAACGTCGAAATACACAAAGCATATAACATAGATGAATTTATACATACGATTAAAAATATAGCTTTTGAAGTTAAAATTGAAGAAGAGACCCTTCCTATTTTATCACTTATTCAAAGCAAAAGATTGAAGGCAATGCAGCTTATGGCGGAATCGTTTGTGAATTTATAGTTTTTAAAATAATGCAGGCTGTACATAGCATAAAGGATGTACAGCCTTTGATTAAGCTTAATATAAGTACCAATTGAATGAAACAAATATGTTTATAGTATATAGTTATGATGTTTATATGAAAAATATACTTAAGTCAATCAAATTATTTTAAACTGTCTTAGAAAATTTAATCATTGTAACTTGCTCACCTTTTTGATTTTCTTCTAAAACTTCACCAGTCTTTTTATATTTTAGTTTATTTAAAAGCTTTATAGAATTCAAATTATTCTGGTTTGTAAAAGCATGTAAATATGATAATTCCACTTTATTAAATGCATATTCCTCAACAAATGGTAAAATCTCACTCATTATACCCTGATTTTGAAATATAGACCTTATTCCATATCCAAGCTCTGCACTATTTTCTTTAGCGTCTAAATTCCATATGCTGATAGATCCTAAAAGAATATCGTGCTTATTTAAGATAAACCAATATACCCACATTCCCTCTTCTTCACCTTTTATCATTTTATCTATAAACAAAGCAGTATCTTCTATAGTTTTATCGGGATGTACCCCTTCGCTTTTGCATACCTTTTCATCACTTCTAAATAAAAACATCTCATAATCATAATCATGAGAAACTCTTTTCAATAAATAATTGCCTGTATGTATTGATTCTTGTGATTCAAATATTATCTTCATCTTAATTTCCTCAATATTATTTTTTTGTTATATGTAAAAAAGAAGCATCCTCTATATCAAGGCTGCTTCACTTTTTACTTAAAAATCTTTTTAAATCCTGGTATAACCATTTTATCCCAAGCTTTTACGCCCTCTTTATATCTCTTTTCATCATTTCCAAAATTCTCAGATAAGAAAGTGACCTCTGTGCCACCATCTTTTTCTATAAGCTTATATGAAACATATAGATAATTTTCAGGAATATCTTCATAACCAAGGCTAGGGTCAAAGCTTGAATATCTCACATACTCAAGAGGTCTGCACTCTAAAATCGTACCCTTTATATATACCTTATATCCCATGAAATTACCTCTCCACTTGATTTCGCTTCCTTCTTTCCAGTTTGAATTAACTTCGCAACCAAACATATATTTCTTTGTAAGTTTTGGATCGACAAGTGCTTCCCATACCCTTTCAAGGCTTGCATTTACAAAAACAACTCTTTCAAGTTTTAATACATCATCCATAGAATCCCTCCTCCGATTTTAAACTATTTTAACTTAAATCCACAAAATTATACTGTTTAAAACCTGTAAAAGGTAAATTCAATTCCTAAGTAATCAACATTAGTTTCATCTACTTAAGTGGCAGCTCTATCCATTTATGTTGTCTATGAGATATCTCAGCAGCATTGATTATCTGTTGAACTCTTGCACTTTGCTCAAAATTGCCTTCATTTTTTGGACCGCCATTATATATCTCTTCTAAAAAGTTCTGCACTAAGCATCCATAAAAGGCTGTATCCCATGCATCATCTTGCTTATGACCAGGATTCCAGAAGCGATCTGGTATTTCTATTTGCTTAAATTCTACAGAATCTTTTGTAGCAACCTTAAGCGTTTGCATTACACCAAATTCCTCTACTAATCTAGCTATAATAGCTCCTTTAGAACCATATATGCGAGCTTCTATACCAGGATAATTCCCCACTGTCACAAAGCTTGTCTGCATAGAATATAAAGCTCCATTTGCACATTCAGCTATAAACATATCAGCATCATCCCAGTTTATCCTCTCAAGATTGGTATCTAAATTTGTACGGCGGCGTTCTTTTACCATATTAGCCATGACGCAGCAAAGCTGTGTAATATCAGAATTTACAAGCTCAAGCCCTATATCAATAGTAGGTGCTCCATAGCCCTCTAAAGAACCAACCTCAATGCCTTCGCGGCTTAAATCGGTACCTACTAATTTACCTGTTGGATATACAGTATGTATGCGTTTATCCTGAGGATTCATAGGATCGATCCATTGAGAATTTTGCTCATAGCCATTGAAAATATAAGGATCACCAATAAACCCTTCCCTTACAAGTTCGAACATATATTGAACAGCAGGTGCATAACGAAAAGTCAAACCCACTTTTGTCTTTAAACCCTTTGATATAGCAAGTCGATGAGCTTCTTCAACTCTTCTAAAATCTCCTGCTACAGGTTTTTCTACAAGCACATGCTTATTTTCATTTAAAGCAGCAAATGTCATAGGTTCATGTAGTTCTCCATGTTCATCACGAGTACAGACATCTATAATATCAATATCCTTTCTTTGAATCATCTTATATGCATCTGTTTCAATTTCAGGAACATTAAACATCTTGGCCTTCTCTTCTGCTGATTCTTTGTTTATATCACAAAGACAAACCACTTCACAAAGGTCTGAACGTACAAAACCAGGGATGTGAGCACGAGTAGACCACCTGCCTGTCCCAATAATACCAACACGTAATTTTTCTTTCATAAAAACCACCTTTTTTATTATATTTTTTACTATTTAAACAACCATATCTTTACTTGCTCGCTATAGAATAATCTAAATTTATTTACAAGTCAATAAGAAACACGATAAATTTAAATTTATTATACTTATATAAATATTTTTTTGTTATGTCAATTAGATTGACAAGAAAATTAATTGTTGTATAATAAAAATAAATCTGGTACGCTATGAACCAGATGAAATTTTCATAATGAAAGGAAGATGTGATGCCTAAGAAAAAATCTCATAAAGTGGCAAGACAAATTGCTTCATATATAGAATCTGAGCATTGCATGCCCCATTCAAGATTGCCATCTGAAAATGACTTGAGTTTGATGAATAATTGCAATAGGTTAACAACATCTAGAGCGCTTAAGCAACTCATGTATGAAGGCATGGTTTATAACATACCAAATGAAAAAGGTTGGTATGTTTCACCTAGAAGATACAAACAAAGCCTTTGGCAATTAAATTCATTTATCGAAAGTTTAAAAGAAGCAGGCTGCAAAGTTACAAATCAATTAATTTCGTCGGGTTTCTTCCCAGCAAACAAAACAGTGGCAAAACTTTTAAGAATACCGCTTGCCGCATCAGTTTTTGTTTTATCACAATTATATTATATCAATTCAGAACCAATGATAATTAAGACAAATTACATTTCAAAAGACTTAGTTCCAAACATTGAAAATTATGATTTTATTGAAAAACCTTTTTTTAAAGCAGTTGAAGATAATTTTAAAATAAAATACGAATTAGCTGAAGAAGAAATAGAGATAGTATTTCCAAACGAAAACGAAGCAAAGCTTCTTTCTATGTCAATTACAAAACCTGTATTTTTACTTAAGTCTATTTCTTATGAACGCTCAGGAAGACCTATTGAATATTCAGTTCAAATAGCTTGCGGAGAGAGATTCCTATATGAATCTATATTGATTTGATTAAGGAGAAT
The DNA here is from genome assembly GCA_031549525.1 of Clostridiaceae bacterium. Lineage (GTDB taxonomy): Bacteria > Bacillota > Clostridia > Clostridiales > Clostridiaceae > WQUF01. Next base: position 3,750 of record JAVBPQ010000166.1, read on the forward strand.
AAAATGGATAATAATTCTACCCTTAAGGATCAGTTAAAAGAGTATATTCAAAATAAAATTTTAGATGGGACATATAAAGTAGGAGATAAGCTCCCTTCTGAAAGAGAGTTATCTTCCGAATTAGGAATAAACAGGTCTACTGTAAGAGAGAGCATTACAGAAATAATCGAAGATGGGTGGTTAAAATCAGTACCAAGAAAGGGTACTTATGTTGTAAACCAAAAAATCACTCGAAATTTATTTAATTTGCAAGGTTTTTCCATGAGGGTAAAAGATAAAAAATTAATACCTAAAATAGTGCTGGTAAATACAGATGTTGTACCTTGTTATGAACATCTTTCCCGAAAATTAAATGTGGAAAAAGATAGTCCAATTTTTTGTTTAACAAGGCTCATATATGCAAATGAAATTCCAATACAAGTTGAAGATATATATATTCCTTTAAAATATGTTGAAAATATAAAAGATTTTGATTTAAGTGTATACAATTTAACGAGTATTTACGATTTTCATAATATCTCTATTGTTGAAGCACGGCAAACTTTGACTTTAGTAAAACTTGCTGAACCTGTTGCAAAGCTTTTAGAAATAGAAATAGGATCTCCTGCTTTTATGTTTAACAGCACATGCTATGATGAACATTCAAGACCAGTAGAATACTGCCATTCTTATGCACGAGGTGATATGTGCAACTTTAAAACAAGGCTCAGGGCATAAGAGAAATTAGAGGGGAGACACTTTTGGATAATAAATTATATTTAGAAAAATCACATCAAATAAAAGAAATTTTAAATGAGTTAAATATAGATCTTTGGCTCATACTAGGTAGAGAAACCAAAGATGTATGCGACCCTGCACTTAGATTAGTACTTCCCATTAATGTCATGGGAATCTCTGCTTTTTTCTTTACTAAAAGTGGTAAAAACATAGCATTAGTAAGAAATGCAGATGTCATAGGTTTAGAAAATGTTCATATTTTCAATAAAGTCATAGGATATTCAGATGATTTTGATGTTAAGCTTAGAGAAATAATTGAGGATATAAATCCAAATGCAATAGATATAAATTGTGACCTATACGACCCATTGACAGATGGTTTAACAGTAGGATTATATTTTAGATTGATAAACGCTCTAAAAGGAACCAGTTTTTCTGATAAAATACAGATGGGCAAAGCTATAAGGGCTATTCGTGGAAGAAAATCAAGTATGGAGCTTGAAATAATTAAAAGCAATTTGTCAGAAGTTCATGATATCTGCAATAAAATTAACAAATTTTTAGCTATAGGAATTACAGATGGTTATGTCTATGAATTTTGTCAAGAAGAGATTAAAAAAAGAGGTGCCGAAACATCTTGGGATAATCATTGCTGTCCTTTAGTTCATGCAGGTAAAAGAGCAAATCAAGGCATGGTCACTCCCACAGATAATATGATAAGAAAAGGAGATGTATTCCATTTAAGCCTTGGAATAAAGAAAAACGGCTATGCAACAGATTTTCAAAGGAGCTGGTATGCATTAGAGGATGGTGAAAAAATAGCTCCAGATGAAGTGTTAAATGCTTTTAAAATAATAAGGGATACCGTTGATTTAACAAGAAAAGCCTGCAAACCAGGAACAAAGGGTTCTGATATAGATAAAATTGCAAGGGATAATATGGCAAAGCACGGGATTGCATATTCTAGAGGTTCAGGTCACACAGTGGGAAGGTCTCTTCATGATGGAGCAGTTTCATTATCTTTAAAGAGCTCAACTTTTGGAGATTTAACAGAAAGACCTATTGAAGCAAACTTTGTCTTTACTTTGGAACTTTTCATAGAAACATCAAGAGGTGTTGTTGCTGTTGAAGAGATGATAGTTGTAGATCAAGATGGTGGAAAGTATATTTGTGAGCCGCAAACTGAATTATGGTATATTGATTAAATTAATAAAAGGAGACATTAATTAATGGTTAGTAAACGAGTGAAGAATTTAATTCCTTCAACCACATTAGAACTTATTGCAAAGGTAGCAGAATTAACTGCAAAAGGTATTGATGTTATTTCTTTAAATGTAGGAGAGCCAAATTTTGACACACCAAAGAATATAGCCAATGCTGCAAAATCAGCTATAGATGAAGGTTTTACACACTATACTCAAGTTCCTGGAATCATAGAATTAAGAGAAGCTATAGCAGAAAAATTAAAAAAAGACAATAATGTAATATACAAACCATCAGAGATAAATGTTGGTACAGGTGCCAAACAACCTCTTGCAAATTCTATTTTAGCAATTTGCGATGAAGGGGATGAGATAATACTTCCAACGCCATGCTGGGTAAGTTATGTTGAGATGATAAAGCTTGCAGGGGGAGTTCCTGTTCTTGTAAAGACAGATGAGGAGAAAGGTTTTGCTTTAAATCTTCAGGAAATTGAAAAGAAGATTACAAATAAAACTAAGGCTATTTTAATCAATACTCCAAACAATCCAACTGGATGCGTATATTCTGAAGAGTCCTTGAGAGGTTTAGCTGAGCTTTCAATAAAATATAATTTTTATATAATATCCGATGAAGTATATGAAAAATTGATATATGATGATGCAAAGCACTTTTGTGTGGCATCTATCTCTGAGGAAGTAAAGGAGCATTCTATAATAATAAACGGTTTTTCTAAGGCCTATGCCATGACAGGATGGAGGATGGGATATGCTGCTGGACCTTTAGATATTATAAAGGGAATAAATGATATTCAAGGCCATATGACATCAGGGGCTAATTCTATAACCCAAAAGGCATGTATTGAAGCTCTTATAGGACCCCAAGACAGCATAGAAAAAATGAGGATGGAATTTAACAAAAGAAGAGAATATCTCCAAAAAAGGCTTCAAAATATACCAGGTATAACATGCGCAAATGCAAAAGGTGCTTTTTATTTAATGCCTAACGTTTCTAATTTCTTTGGCAGTATATATAAAGGAAAAACCATGAAAACCTGTTCCGATATTGGAGCATTTTTGCTAGAAGAAGCTCATGTTGCAGTCGTTCCAGGAGATGGATTTGAAGCACCTTGCAACATAAGATTATCCTATTCAAACTCCATGGATAATATCATAAAAGCAGCTGATAGGATAGAAAGAGCCTTTTATTTATTAAAACAAGAGGGGGATAAATAATTTGAATTCTTTTAAGGGTATATATACACCTATAGTTACACCATTTGGTGAGGATGAAGAGATATGCTACAAAAGCTTAAAGCATAACCTCGACCGATGGGGAAAGACTGAACTTGATGGTATAGTTGTCCTTGGATCTAATGGTGAATTTTGTTATTTAAATGAAAGAGAAAAGCTTGATGTCGTGGAGTATTCTAGAGAAAACTTTAATATAGATAAAAAAGTAATAGCTGGGGCTACTTGTGAATCAACAAAAGAAACTATATCTCTTATTAAAAAATTTGCTGACCTGGGTGTAGATGCAGCGCTCATATTGCCTCCTAATTATTATAAAAATTCCATGAAAGAAGATGTTCTATTAGATCATTTTTTAAATGTAGCTGAAGCATCACCAATACCTATTATGCTCTATAATATGCCATTAAATACAGGAATCAATTTATCCTCATCTTTAGTTGCAAAAGCTTCTTTACATAAAAATATAGTTGGCATTAAAGACACCTCAGGTAATATTGTACAGCTTGAAGAGATTATAAGAGATACAGACGAAAATTTTGCAACCTTTGCAGGAAATGCAGGATATCTATTTCCAGCCCTTTGTGTCGGAGCAAGAGGTGCAACCTTAGCTTTAGCTAATATCCTTCCTGAAGATTGCTGCAAGTTAGTTAAGCTCTTTAAAGAAGGCAATTATGAAAAAGCTAGAGATCTCCAATTTAAAATGATCGAGATAAATTCACTTGTAACTGGTAAATTGGGAATTCCTGCACTAAAAGCTGCCTTAGATATATTAGGTTATATGGGTGGATATGTGAGAAGACCATTAAAACCTCTATCCTCTCAAGATATGGATTCCCTTAAAAAGATATTAGATAAATACTTAATTAGTTAAGGTGATAATTATGGATATTGGTATAATCGGATGTGGTGGCGTTGGAAAGGCATTTTTAAAGCTATTAAAAGAAAAGGAACAGTTTTTAAAAGAAGAGAAATTAAATATTAAGGTTAAGTATATACTTGAATATTACGGTGGAATCTATGATAAAAACGGAATTAGCTTAGATGAAATAATTAACTTTAATGAAAAAGAAAAGGATATTACTAAATTCCCTAAAGGCGGCAATAAAGATATAGATTTTAACTCTATGCTCTGCAATAAAGATGTAGATTTAATTGTAGTTATGACGCCCACTAATAAAGATACTGGAGAGCCTGGACTTAGTTTTATAAGAGGAGCGCTTGAAAATGGGATACATGTTGTAACTTCTGATAAAGGTCCCATATTAATTGATTATCATGGACTTAAAAGCATTGCACATAAAAACTCAGTTCAGCTTGCTATTGGCTGTACTACAGGTGGTGCCCTCCCCTCTGTCAATGCTGGATTTATAGATTTAGCTGGAGCTTCCATAAAATCCATCGAAGGAGTGCTAAATGGAACCACTAATTTTATTTTAGATGAGATGGAACAAGGTACTATGACTTATGAAGAGGCTCTGTTAAAGGCTAAAGAGCTTGGTATAGCAGAAGCAAACCCTACGCTTGATGTTGAAGGATGGGACACAGCTTCTAAACTTCTCATATTGACCAATGTGCTTATGAATGAAAATAAAACTTTAAGGGATATTTTAGTGGAAGGTATTACAAGCTTAACACCAGAAGATATGCAGTATGTAAAAAAACAAGGAAAAAGATTTAAATTAATCGGCAAGACAGAGATTAAAGAAGGCAAGACGGTGATGACTGTTAAACCTGAAATAATAGATAATGATCATCCATTATTTAACGTATGTGGAAAAAATAAAGCAGTGAAATATGTTTCAGACACCTTAGGGGATTTGACTATAATAGGCGGAGCTTCTGGAGTAAGACCTGCTGCAGCATCTATTTTAAGAGATATCATAAATATTAAAAGAGATTATAAATTTATAAACTAAACTTATAAAGAAAAAGGAGATTAAACAATGAAACCAAGAAGACTAGTAATGATACCAGGACCTACTCCTGTAGTTAAAAGCATTCAAGAACAGATGGGAAGAGAAGTTGCAGCTTATGGAGATCCTGATTTTATAAAAGATTATAAGAGCGTTATAGAGGATTTAAAATGTATGTTTAAAACAGCAGGAGAAGTATTTGTAGTTGCTGGAACAGGTACTCTTGCAATGGAGATGTCCATTGCTAATGTAACTAAAAGAGGAGATAATGTTTTAGTCGTTACCCACGGATTCTTTGGAGATAGATTTATAGATCTATCTAAGAGAAAAGGTCTAAATGTAGATGTCTTATCTTCAGAATGGGGCGACATAGTTCCTATTTCAGAGATTGAAAAGAAATTAAGCGAAAAAGATTATGCAGCAATTACAGTAACCCATGTAGATACATCAACAGGAGTATGTGCGCCTATTAAAGAAATAGGTGAAATTATAAAAAAATTCCCAAATACAATTTACATAGTTGATGGAATATGTGCAACTGGAGGCGAGCTTGAATATGTGGATGAATACGGAATAGATATCTTATTTACTGGATCTCAAAAAGCCTTTGGCGTTTCTCCTGGCCTTTATATGCTCTGGGCAGGACCTAAGGCTCTAGATAGAAGAAAAAGCCTTGATGCGATACCTGAATTTTATGTGGATTTTGAAAAGTGGCAGCCTGTTATGGATAATCCTGCAAAATATTTTGCAACACCAGCTATTAATTTAGTTTGGGCCCTTAAGGAATCTGTGAGGATAATGAAAGAAGAAGGTCTTGAAGCTAGATACTTAAGGCATAAAAAGAACAGCAACGCCATTAGAAGCGGCTTAGAAGCTATTGGATTTAAGATTTTAGCTAAAGAGCCATATAGAGCTGTAACTTTATCAAATCTAATCTATCCAGATAGTGTAGATGATGCAATATTTAGAGCAAAGGCTTTAGAGGAAGGTATAATCGTTGCAGGAGGGCTTGGTCCTTATACAGGAAAGATGTTCAGATTTGGTCATATGGGTAATGCAGATATTCATGAATTTATTGCAACTCTAGCAGCTATTGAAAGAGCCTTATATAAATCCGGAAAAAAAGATGTTGAATTTGGGAAATCTATGGGAATATTCCAAAGGGCTATAGTTGAATAAGAAATATATTTAAAACTTGTAAATAGAAAGCTGGGATGAGCATGTTAAGATATATGATTAAGAGATTATTAAGTGCTATTCCTTTAATGATAGGAATATCAATAATTATTTTTACTCTGATACAATCAATGCCAGGTAACCCATTTGATATGTATTTAGAAAACCCAAATGTATCTTTTGAAGAGATAGAAAAGATAAAGGTTCATTATGGTCTTGATCAGCCCCTCCCTATACGATATGTAAAATGGCTTGGCAATGTTTTAAAAGGTGATTGGGGAATAAGCTATAACAGCAGAAGGCCTGTCCTTTCACTTCTTAAAGAGAGGATAGAACCAACAGTACAGCTTACATTAACAGCATTTATCATAGCTGCCATTATCGGCATTCCCATGGGGGTATTTGGAGGAATTTATAAAAATGGCTTATTTGATTATGCATCTACGACTTTTGCCTTTTTAGGAATTTCAATGCCTGTATTCTGGTTTGGTCTTATGCTCCAGCTTTTATTTTCTGTAAAGCTCGGATGGCTTCCTTCTGCTGGAAGAGCATCTATAGGACAAGGAGCAGGAACTTTATGGGATACAGTTTCCCATCTTATCATGCCTGCATTTGTGCTTGCAATTATTTATATTGCAAGCTGGAGTAGGTATACAAGGACAAGCTTTATTGATGCAATGAATCAAGATTACACGAGAACTGCAAGATCTAAAGGATTATCTGAGAGGAGCGTTTTAGGATCCCATGTATTTAGAAATGCTTTAGTTCCTCTTATGACCATCGTTGCACTTGATATTCCTGCCTTATTCTCTGGTGCTGTGGTTACAGAAACTGTATTTGCTTGGCCAGGAATGGGACGCTTTTTTATTGATTCTCTGAATAAATTAGACTATCCTGTTTTAATGGGCATTTTGATGATAGATTCTATACTCGTAATCGTAAGCAATCTCCTTGCAGATTTGCTCTATGCCCTATTAGATCCGAGAATTAAATATTAAAGGGGTGGACTTATGGATAAAGATAAAGATCAAAAAGATGACTTCTTAGAAAATGAGGATAAAGAATTTACTGTTAAAAGCCCCTTTCAACAGTCACTTGTTAGATTTAAAAAGAATAAGCTTGCAATATTTGGACTAGTTGTTCTTCTCGTGCTCATAGTTGTGGTTATGATACTTCCAATATTCATTGATTATGATCCTGATGTCATTAACTTAGCTTCTATATTAAAACAGCCTTCTTTAACTCACCTATTTGGAACAGATGATATAGGGAGGGATGTTTTTACAAGGATTATCTATGGAGGAAGGGTATCTATTTCTATTGGTATTTTTAGTGCATTTACAGCCATTACCGTTGGAAGCATAATTGGAGCAGTGGCAGGATATTATGGTGGAATTATAGATTCTATATTGATGCGCTTTACAGATTTAGTTTTGACCATACCTGTCATGCCGCTTCTTATGATCTTAGGAGCACTTTTTAAGCCAAATCCATTTTTTTTAATCATAATAATAGGCCTTTTCAATTGGATGTCTACTGCAAGACTTGTAAGAGGACAATTTTTAACTCTTAGAACCTTAGATTTTGTCACAGCTGCAAGAGCACTAGGGAACAGCGATTTTAGAATTATATTTTTACATATTATACCAAATGCATTAGCTTCAATTATAGTATCTGCTACACTTACTGTAGGACGTGCTATAATCCTTGAATCTGTTTTAAGCTTTCTTGGAGTGGGAATTAACCCTCCTACAGCAAGCTGGGGAAACATGCTTCAAGGTGCCCAAAGCTATATTGTCACTGCCCCAAGGCTTGCAATCATACCTGGTATGTTCATATTAATAACAGTACTATCAATAAATTTTCTAGGAGATGGTCTTACAGATGCCACAGATCCAAGAAGAGGAATATAACTACAAATACTTTAATGGAGGTGTTTTTAATGTTGAGCGAAAAAGCATTGATGTTTGGACAAAGATTAGCAAAAATAACTATGGGCATAGATGAGGTTTATAGGAGAGAATTGTCTGCCCCTGGAAATATTGATGGTCTTGTTGTAGTAAACATGGGTTTTAATGAGAGAGAAAAGTTTAATAATTATGATGAATGCAGAGAAGGCTTAAGAGAACTATTGCCTAAAGCTTTTGAAATTGAAGAAGAAGATAGAAGGTTGTATTATACTCAAGCCTGCATTTCCCTTGATTCTTTCTGTGCATTTAGGCAAGGAAAGCTTCAATCTTTAACTTCACAGGTTGGAATGTTTTTACATGTAAATCCTGCTCCTGTATCCTATGAAGAAATTGAGAGGGATAAGAAAAAATTGAGGTCCTTACTTACATCTATGGGTTACTTAGGAGATTTAGAGACTCAAATGAATGAATGGGAGAAGAAAAATACAGTTCCTAAAGATTCAGTTAAAGATTGTATGGATGATCTCATGAAGATAGCTCGTGAAAGGACAGGCAATATATTAGAATTACCTGAAAATGATTTTTATAAATGCAAAATAGAAACAAATGTACCATATAATGCAAGAAGTGATTATGAAAACAGAACTGTTTGGATAAATATCGATCCTATCTTAACAAAACAAGGTTTAAAGCATTTAGTATGCCATGAGTGTTATCCAGGACACTTTATGCAATTTACTTTAAGAAGATCTCTCTATGAAAAAGGTATTGCAGCGGCTGATGGACTTTTGTCTGTTGTAAATCATTCAAGCTCTGCCACATTTGAAGGCATTGCTGATGCAGGAATTGAGTTTATTGATTGGGTAGAAGACGATGATGATAGAGTATGTGCAATTTTGACAAATCTTCGCTCTGCTCTTGGCACAGCTTCTTCCTATCAAATGCACGTCGAAAAAAAATCTGATGCAGAAGTTCGAGACTGGCTTTATAAAAATGCTTTAACTGGCGGTGAAGGATGGATTGAGGGCAGGATGAAATTCATCAAAGATGAAGCAAGAGCTGCACTTATATGGTCATATTGGAGAGGAGATCAAGGCACATTTTCTGTGTGGAGAAATGTTCCAAAGGAAAAAAGAGCCCAGTATTTTGATTACATATATGGTAGACTCCACACAGTTCAGAGTATGCAACTTTTTAAATAGATGGAGTTGAAAATTGATGAATGAACCATTGCTTGAAATATTGGATTTGCATACCAGATTTAAGACAGATGATGGTATGGTTACGGCTGTAGATGGTATAGATATATCTGTTTCAAAAGGTGAAAGCCTTGGAATTGTAGGTGAATCAGGCTGTGGTAAGAGTGTAACATCCATGTCTATCATGCGTCTTTTAAAATCTCCCCCTGCTAAAATAGACGGAAAGATCTTATTTCAAGGAAAAGACTTATTGACCATGCCCATGGATGAGATGAGAAAAATAAGAGGAAATGAAGTTGCCATGATATTTCAAGAGCCTATGACTTCTTTAAATCCTATATTCACATGTGGTCGCCAGATTTCAGAGGCTATACGCCTCCATCAGGGTCTTTCTAAGGCAGAATCTCATAAAAAGGCTATAGAAATGCTTAGGTTAGTAGGTATTTCATTGCCTGAAAAGAGAGTTAATGAATATCCTCATCAGTTATCTGGAGGTATGAGGCAAAGAGTCATGATCGCTATAGCTCTTTCTTGTCACCCTAAGCTTTTAATTGCAGATGAACCTACAACTGCTTTAGATGTGACTATTCAAGCGCAGATATTAAGCCTTATAAAGGATTTAAGAAACGAATTAGGTATGGCTCTCATGCTCATAACCCACGATTTAGGTGTTGTAGCAGATATGACTAAAAGGGTTATAGTTATGTATGCAGGGCAAGTTGTAGAAGAAGCAGATGTACATTCACTGTTTAAAAAACCTCTGCACCCTTATACAATTGGACTTTTAAATTCAATCCCTAAAATGGATCAAAAAGCTGAAGAATTAAAGATAATACCAGGTGTTGTGCCACATCCTTTAGAAATGCCAAAGGGCTGTAGATTTTCCCCTAGATGTGAACATGCTATGGATATATGCAGACAAAAATGCCCTGAGCTTATCAAGATAGATGATGGCATTAGCGTCAGGTGTTGGCTTAGAGATAAGGGGGTGACACATTGAGCGATAAAGAATTTTTAAAGGTCTATAACCTTAAAAAATATTACCCTGTTAAAAAGGAAGGTTTTTCTTTAGAAAAAAAATATGTAAAAGCTGTTGATTCTGTTAGCTTTTCTCTAGAAAAAGGAAAGACATTAGGGCTTGTTGGGGAGTCAGGTTGTGGTAAAAGCACAATAGGAAGGACTATCCTATGCTTAGAAACAGCTACAGAAGGAGAAGTTTGGTTTAAGGGTTCAAACATACTAAAGTTCAATAAAAGTGAGATGAGATCTTTAAGGCAGAAGATGCAGATTATTTTTCAAGATCCATTTTCATCTTTAAATCCCAAGATGACTGTGGGACAGATGGTTGGAGAAGCCCTACATATACATCACATTGCAGAAGGTAAGAAAAAGGATAATAGAGTTAAAGAATTATTAGAAATGGTAGGTCTTAGGGATTTTCATGCTAAAAGATATCCTCACGAATTTTCCGGCGGTCAAAGACAGCGCATAGGCATTGCAAGAGCTCTTGCAGTCAATCCAGAACTCATCGTATGTGATGAACCTGTCTCTGCACTTGATGTATCTATACAAGCCCAGATTTTAAATCTACTATCAAATCTAAAAAAAGAAATGGGTTTAACGTATATATTTATTGCTCATGGACTTGCAGCAGTGCGACATATAAGTGATGATGTGGGAGTCATGTATTTAGGAAAACTTGTAGAGATGGCAAATGGAGATGAAATATATAATAATCCATTGCATCCTTACACCATTGCGCTCATGTCTGCAGCCTTAGACCCTGATCCTGACAGTGAAAAAAAGAGGATAGTTTTAGAAGGAGATGTACCAAGTCCTGTAAATCCTCCTTTAGGGTGTAGATTTCACACAAGGTGTAGAGAGTGCAAAGATATTTGCAAAGAAAAAGAACCTGAATTTAAAGAAAAAAATAATAATCATTTTGTGGCATGTCATCTTAGGTAAACTAGCAAAAAATAATATATATTCTAAAAAAAGGAGTTGTAATCATGAAAAAAATTAAATTTTCTCTAGCACTTATACTATCTATGGTAATGTTTTTTCCATCATGCAATACTGGTACATCTCAGTCTAATACAACAAGTGCACCAGATTCACAAGCTACATCTGCTCAAACCACATCTGTACAAACTACCTCACAAGACACTCAAGCTCAAACATCAACTACTCAAACTACAGAAGATAGTAAATATGGTGGAACCTTAATCGTTGCTTTTCCTAGTGAACCAGATACTATGAACCCCTACTCTACACATCTTTCTGGAGAACCATCTACTACTATTATAGAAGGCTTGGTTGTTCCAGATGGCAATATGGTTTATCAGCCACGCCTTGCAAAAGAAGTACCTTCATTAGAGAATGGTTTAATCAAGGTTTCAGATGATGGAAAAATGGATGTAACTTATAATTTAAAAGAAAATGTAACTTGGCATGATGGTAAGCCCTTTACTTCAGCTGATGTTAAATTTACATGGGAAGCTTTAAAGGATGAAGCATTTTTAGCAGAAAGCAAACAAGGTGTAGATGAAATAGAATCCATAGATACTCCTGATGATTTAACTGTAGTTGTACACTATAAATATGAATATCCAGACTTTGCAGAACAATTATTTACATTTGGAATCATGCCTAAACATATACTTGAAGGCAAAGATTTAAATCTTCAAGAAGGATGGAACAGAGAACCTATTGGTACAGGACCTTTTATGTTTAAAAAATGGGTTCCAGGAGAATACCTTGAAGTAGTGAGAAATCCTAATTATCATGAAAAAGGGCTTCCATATCTTGATGGTATAGTATTTAAGATGATAACAGATCAAAACACATCATTAGCTCAGCTTAAAACTGGAGAAGTCAATTATGTTATGAATATACCATACACTAGAAAAGATGAAGTAGAAGCTATAAAAGGCGCTAAATTAGTAACAAACAGCTTAAACTCTTGGAGATATTTAGATTTTAACTTAACTAAACCAGGATTAGACGATGTTGCAGTACGCCGTGCATTTGCTTATGCAATTGATAAAAAGAGCATCGTTGACCAGTTATTTGGGGGCATTCCTATAGCTTGGGATTCACCTTGGATGCCAATGGATCCATATTATACTGAACCTAAAACTAAATATGAATATAGTTTAGATAAGGCAAAATCTGTTTTAGAAGAAGCTGGATGGAAAGCAGGCTCTGATGGCATAAGAGAAAAAGATGGAGTAAAGCTTAATTTTGAATTTAATGTTATAGCTGGAAGACAGATCGATGAATCAGTTCAACAAGTTGTTATTGCTACTATGAAACAAGTAGGAATTAACATAACAGCAAGCAATGGTGCAGCATCTACAATGACTGATAAGTGGTTTAATGGAGATTTTGATATTAAGATGGCTGGATGGATAACATCACCAAGCCCTTCAAGATCAACTTTCTATTCATCTAAAAATATCCCTCCAAATGGAGTAAATCATACAAGATATAACAACCCTGAAATGGATAAAATATTAGAAGAGCTTGACAAAACTGTTGATGTTAATAAGCGCAAAGAATTAGTACAACAGGCTCAAGAGATCTTTATGACAGATATCCCTGAACTTGTATTATTTAACTCAGTTGGACTTACTGCTATGGATGAA
>JAVBPQ010000095.1:0-15577 GCA_031549525.1 Clostridiaceae bacterium
AATCAAAATTTTCCTCAAGACTATCAGGCAACTCTTCCATAATATGCTTTCTTCTCTTATTTAGCAAGGTTATAGAAGCATTTCTAACTATTGTAGCTATATATGATACAGTCATAGGCGAGTCTGGATCTTCTATTTTATATATATTTTGATATATTCTTATAAACGCATCGCTTGTGGCATCTTCAGCTAAATTTAAATCCTTCAGTATTTTATAAGATATATAAAGCATAAGTTTTTTATGCTTGTCATAGAGGTATTCAAACTTTTTTCTGTCATCATCTGATATCATAGAAATTTCTCCTAATTTTTTATAAAATTGAATTGTTTATATATTATATTTAAATTACTTTAATTGCAGGATAAGTAGTACATATACTTTGGAGGATTATCTATAATATAAATGTAATCTGACTAACCACCAAAGAATAGCGCATCAAGTATTAAATAGGTTAGTATTTTATAGAATATATTGTAACATATACCTGCTAAAATATATAATTTTTTATAAAAATAGGAAAAATATTTTGTAAAATATACATTAAAGAAAACATTAAAATTGAGAAAGAAGGAAAATAAATTGGCTAAAAGAGATAATTTTACAAGAAGGCTCCTTATTGATGGAGGCATCAGTGGTAATATGCGAGTTTTAGATGTAGGCTGTGGTTTTGGAGATGTTACTTTTTTAGTAAAAGATTTGATTGATGAAAATGGAGAAGTAGTTGGTGTTGATATAGATGAAGCAGCTCTTAACAAGGCACAAATACTGATGAAGGAAAAAGAAATTTTAAATGTTAAATTTATAAAAGCAAATATTGAGGATATAGGGCAGGATATAGGAATGTTTGATGCCATTGTGGGAAGGCGAGTTCTTATGTACCAGCGAGATGTTCATTATGTTATAAAAGGTCTTAAAAAATTGCTAAAAGAAAATGGAAAGATGATCTTTCAAGAATCCGATTCCATTATGACATCTGTAAATTTAAAATCTATGCCTCTTCATGAAAAAGCACAAAAGTGGATTTTAGATACAGTTGCTAAAGAAGGTGGTAATGTTCATATGGGTATGAATTTATATACAATATTTACTCAAGCAGGTTTAACTGTAGAAGATATCCGTACAGAGGGTGTTGTATTAGCTCCTGATATTTATGATGATATGGCTTTTATTATACGTGCTATGTTGCCAAGAATTGTTCAAAATAAAGTTGCAAAGGAAGAGGAAATAGACATTGAAACCTTGGCTAAAAGACTTAAAGATGAGATGAAAACTGCAAATTCAATATTTGTTAGAGATATGATGTTTGGAATTTTAGCTCTTAATAAAAATTAAAAGAAAAGGAAATACGAAATTATTTGAAATATAATACAAAAGGGCTTAATTAGGCCCTTTTGTATTATATATTATTTATAGAAAAAATCATCTATTTTCTTTTGAAGTTCATCATTATTCATCCTTGGGTACATAAACATTCCTACACTTCTTAAAGTCATTTCTTTGTACATACCCCTAAACATATCAGTTAGAGGAGATTCTTTGATATCTGTATTAAAAATAGGCATATCCTTAGTTAAGGAGCTTAAGAATTCTTCTCCTCCTTTAACTTCTAAAATATCTTTAAAGGCTGTATTTATGGTTATAGCATAATCAATTTTAACTTTAGATTCCACATATACTTCTTCCTTTAAAATTATATTCCTTGAGGATTTGCCGATGTAAATGATATAATCTCCAGATTCTATATGAAAATCATTAAGTTTAGTATTGTAATAGCTAAATGATCTTTTATTCAATAAAAAGGTTATGGTTTTTGTTTCACCTTTATCTAAAAATACCTTTTCAAAGCCTTTTAATTCCATAATAGGTCTTATTGCAAAGCCCTTTTCTTTTTTACCAATATACAACTGTGCTATTTCTTTACCAGGAAAATCTCCAGTATTTTTAATATCCACAGTAACCTTTAAAGTTTCATCTTCAAAGATCTTATCTTTATCTAATTTCATATTTGAATATTCAAAATTTGTATAGCTTAATCCATGACCAAAGGGAAATAAAACCTCAAGGTCTTTTTTATCATAATACCTATATCCTACAAATATACCCTCTCCATAAACTGCATCGTCCTTCTCTCCGTCATAATAAAGGTATGATGGATTATGAGATAGTTTTTTAGGAAATGTTTCTGCAAGTTTTCCGCAAGGGTTTTGTTTTCCAAACAATATATCAACTATAGCGCTACCTGATGCTTCACCACCTAAATAGGCTTCAAGTATACCACGAGTAGAATCTATCCATGGCATTTCGATAGGTGAACCATTTTGAAGAACTATTACCACATTTTTTTGAACTTTTAATATTTCATCTATCAATTTATTTTGCGCATCAGGCAATCTCATATGAGATCTATCATAACCTTCTGATTCAAAACTATTAGGAAGGCCTGCAAAAATAACGCATACATCGCTATCCTTTGACTTTAGGATAGCTTCTTTAAATAAATCTTCATCTAATATATCTTCAGTTGAAGAAAATCCCTTTGAATAATCTACATTACAAATTTTAGAAACTTCATTCATAACTGTATCTATAGAAATAGGATTTATATTTGAACTTCCTCCGCCTTGAAAGCGAGGTTTTTCTGCAAATTCACCAATAAAGCATATTTTATCATTAGGATTGAGAGGGAGCACACCTTCATTTTTTAATAAAACTATAGATTCTCTTGCTGCTTTTCTTGCAAGTTCATGATTATCATGAAATAAAGAAGGGTTATCTATATGCTTTTTATCATTATAAAGCTTAAATATGGTCTCTATAAGTTCATAGACCATTTTATCTAGAGCTTTTTCAGAGAGTGTTCCATTTTTTACTGCTTTTACGATCTCTTTATCATTTACTCCCATAGATGAAGGCATCTCTAAATTTAATCCTGCATCTATTCCTTTTGCTCTATCATTTACAGCACCCCAGTCGCTTATTACTATTCCATTAAATCCCCATTTTTTTCTTAGTATCTCTGTGAGAAGATATGGATTTTCTGATGCATAAGTGCCATTTACTTTATTGTAAGAACACATAACAGAAACGGGTTTTGATGCTTTTATAGCATCTTCAAAACTTGCAAGATATATTTCATGTAAAGTTCTCTCATCTACCTTAGCATCTACAGATAATCTTCTGTTTTCTTGGTTGTTAACAGCAAAATGCTTAAGACAGCATCCTACTCCTCTATTTTGCACACCTTTAATAAATGATGAAGATAAGCTGCTAGATAAAAAAGGGTCTTCTGAAAAGTATTCAAAGTTTCTGCCACAAAGAGGAGAGCGTTTGATATTTGTACCTGGGCCTAATAATATCTGGATATCCTCCTTTATGCATTCTTCTGCAATAGCTCCTCCTTCAGCCTCTAAAAGCTCTCTATCAAAAGAGCATGCTGTTAATGATGCTGTAGGAAAACATGTAGCAGGAGCGCTGGTAAATATGCCTTGTTTTTCTTTTTCAGAATCCTGCTTTCTTACACCATGAGGACCGTCAGTCATAGTGATAGAAGGTAAGCTTATTTTTTCAATAGGCTTAGTTCTCCACATATCTATACCTGAACAAAGAGATGCTTTTTCTTCAAGGGTTAATTTGCTAATTAGTTCATCTATATCCATATTAATTTCCTCTATAAAAATCGTATATTTTGTTTAGCAATTCTGGTACTTGAGGAGCAAATCCTGTAGCATCTATAAAAGCATGTCCTGTATTTTTAAACATTACACATAAAGCTTCATTTCCAGCATTTGAAAGAGCTTCTGCATAGCTCTTACCTTCTTTTGCAAGAGGATCAAACTCACATATAGCTATAAAAGCTTTTGGGAGATTTGTAAGGTCTTCACAAAGAATTGGAGAAACATAAGGATTTGTATCCTCTGTGTTTTCACCTAAATACCATTTTTTAATCATTTCACCAAACATTGAGGACATGGCAGGGTTGTTATCTTCTGCAAAGGTCACAGCAGGATATAATAAAATCTGCCCATTTATTTTAAATTCTTTTTTTTCTCTTGCTATTATGCATAAAACTGCAGATAAGTTTCCTCCTGCACTATCCCCTGAAACATATATATCTTCTTTATCTATAGATAAAGAGTGTGAATTTTCAAAAACCCATTTAATAGCTTCATAACAATCGTAAAGACCATGAGGGAATGGAGATTCTGGTGCAAGATGATACTCAACAGATACAACAGTATGATCCATTTTATCAGAGTATGCTATGCAATAGTTTTCCACAGCATCAAGGCTTCCTCCAAACCATCCACCGCCGTGCAAGAATACAGTAACAGGGCGAACCTTATTTTCATCTGGAGAGTATATCCTTATCCTTATATCTCCATCATACCCTTTGATCTGCTTGTCAAAATAGGAAATATTCCTCTTTGCAATGTTTAAACTTGGAGCACCCATTGATTTCCTTATATTTTCTATATTTTCATCCATAACTACTTTTGCTTGTTCAATTGGCATATTCTCTAGGGATTTAAAAAATTCTGGCACTTCAACAGGACCCTTTGGAGGGTCAAAATTTAATTCTACATATTTCATAAAAAATTCCTCCTTAAAATTAACATTTAGTATCCCATCTTGAACAAAATGGGTCTACAGGTGATATTCCTTTAAATTCAGATCTTCCCATTATTTTTTCCATAAGTTTATCTATAACATCATCGGAAAATGTATAAGCATTGATAAAGGTCTTCATAAATGGAACATCCAATAAGTGATATGGATTTGCAAGGCTTATAAACATAGTTGGTACTTCTTTTGCAAACCATGGATAATCGTTTCCGATTCCTAAAAGACCTTTAAAGCTTAACCTTATAACAGTATTATTGCTTGCAGTTTCATAATTTGCAACATATATGATTAAATCCTTATCCTTTTTAAAATCTTCCACACTTTGGACTATCTCTGTAAAAGCTAGAGCCATGGTTTCATCCATATTTTGTCCTTTTGCTTGAGATCTGTTTCTTATAGTAACTTCGAAACCTTCCTTTTCAAATTTTTCTTTTAGAAGAGTTTTAAGAGGAGAATTTAAATCATCGTTTTCTTCTAAAACATTTAGCAAAACCCTTTTGTATTTAGAGGGTGAAAGTGGAATGATTTTTTCTTTATTTTTAACTAAGGTTATGGACTTATCTGCACATTCTCTTGCCCATTCTCTATGATTTTCACAAGATATGATGTTTAAATCATTTTCAGAAGGTACAAGATTTCTATTTGCTTTCTTTATGTGAAGATTTAAAGAAGCTTTTGTAGCTAAAATCCTGGTTACGGCTTCATTTAACCTCTCTGTTGTTATTATTCCTTTTTTGTATCCTTTTATCATAAACTTGTAATCTTCTTCAAAGTTCTTATTAAATAAGAACATATCGCATCCTGCAGCGATACAGTAAGGTACAGCACGCTCTCTTTTCATATAAGAAGTGAAGCCTATCATTAAGCTGGCATCTGATACTATAAGTCCATTGAATTTTAATTTATTTCTGAGAAGCTTTTGAAGAAGCTCTGGGCATAAAGAAGCAGGTATATTTTCATATTCCCCTATTTTAGGGTTTAAAAATCTTGTGTAAGATGGTTGAGATATATGACCAACCATCACGGTTTTTGCTCCTATATCTATTAAGCTCTTATATATTTTTCCATAAGTTTCATCCCATTCATCAACTGATAGAGAGTTTACGCTGGTTAAAAGATGTTGATCTCTTTCATCCACACCATCTCCAGGAAAATGTTTGATGCTTACAGCAACACCGCATTCATCTGCAGCTTTTAAGTATCCTTTTGCCATTTTAATTATAAGGTCTGCATCGTTTCCAAAAGTTCTCAAATTGGTAATAGGATTTCTAAAATTCATATCTATATCTACAATAGGAGCAAATGCCCAATTGCACCCTACAGAAGCACCCTCAGAACATGCTACTTTGCCTAATCTATATCCTGATATTTCATCGTTTGTAGCAGCTACTTGCATAGGTTTTCCGTAATTAGTACCATCTGATACTATTCCATTTCCACCGCTTTCAAGGTTTGCTCCTATTAAAAGAGGTATTTTGCTGTTATCTTGTAAAAACCTGTGAACATTTTGCATATCTTTGCTGTTTCCAGGCCGGTACATTATTCCTCCTATGCCTACTTTAGATGTTAAATTCTTTAAAATATTTTCATCATTAGTAAAACCAATAGGGCAAAAGAGTTGACCAATCTTTTCTAAAAAAGTCATAGAATTTAGAGTTTCATTGACCCATTTTACTGCTTCATCATCTAGAAAGAATGGGTTAGATTTTAAATTAACCATAATTACCCTCCCAAAATATGATAATTATAGTATAACAAGGTAATTGAAATTTTTCTTAGTGTTAATTAAGTTTTTTATAGTCATAAATTAATATTTTATAGGAATAAATATTGTGAGATTAAAAACGGTTTCGAAAAACCTTTACCTTTATTTAAATTTTCCTCATCTGTATCAATAAAACTTCATTAGGGGAAAGGTGTATATCTATAGTGGAGTTTTCATCTAAATATCGGTTTTCTAAATTAAACTTTGGTGAAGATAAATCATCAAGATCTCCTTCTTCTAAAAGTGTAATTTCCTTGGGGGAGCCTGAGTTTACCCATATATCATAGCTGCTTCCTGAAATTTTGCTTATATATGTAAATTTAAGTTTATATAAACCTGGTATTATATCTTTTAGATTTAATGTTATGTTTTTATTTGTATAGCCTTTAAATACTCCTTCTCTATAATTTAATGATATTTTTGATGTATCAAAATTAGAGTATTCTCTATCATAGTGACAATAGTTATATAACAAAATCTGATACTCTTCTTCTTTTTTTGTTACATAATAAATTTCACCTTTATCAATAAATGTAGATCCTAATTTATTTAAAAGGCAAAATGCATTATAGCTTGCTTTTCTTATTCCATTTTGGGTAAAAAGCCCAAGACCTCCATGAAATATATTATCATCAGGGAACATCTCCCAGCTATAATCTGATAGCATCCAGTAAGCCATGCCTTCTATCATATCCATAGTTTCGAGTACATTTTTCACTATATAGGCAGATTTATAGCAAGTATCAGAACATAGGTCCCTATGCCATGCAGTGGAATTCCATTCTGTACATACAATGGGTAGATTTCCTAAATTTAAATTTTTCATCTTATCCTTTAAATCCTTTATAAAATTCATGAGGTATTTTTCATCATCTGAGATTTTAATATTTGAGATATTTTGCTCTTTAAAGATGGTAGATTTATCATCTTTAAATTCTTCCTTAATTTCTAAAGGATATGAATGAAATGTTATAAAATCAGGTATTATATCCATAAGCATGCAGCTCTTTAAATATTTAAAAAGCCAATCTGAATCATATAGAGACATGGAGATTATCGTAGGGGCACCTATTTTAAAATCCTTATTTATATCTTTAATAACTTTATAGGTCACTTTGTAAAAATTAATATAATCTTCAAATGAATCATACCACATAAAGCCTTCACAATCAGGTTCATTCCAAAATTCAAAGTACCACGATAAAACTTCATTCATACCATATCTTCTTATTAAGTGAACTATCAGCTCTCTTATTAGATCTTCCCAATCTTTCATATTTTTTGGCATAGAGATATAGCATTTTTTATAAAATATATGGTTATGTTCTTTAGCAAGTACATATGGAAGAAAGCACAATTCAATAAAAGGCTTCATATCTATTGATAATAAAAAATCAAATATTCTATCTATATTTGAAAAATTAAATATTAAAGAACCATCCTTTTTTTCACTGCATATCATTAAATCATCCTCAAATATGCCATGAAAACGGACAAATTTAAATCCAATATCTTTTTTAGCACGCGTTAGCTGTATTTTAATATGATCCTCAAGGAGATGATAAGCTCTGCCTACTCCTATTATGTTCTTCCATAAATGATGGATCCTTTGGTTTTTGTTATTTAAATAAATATCATATTGAGATGCGAAAGAGGAAGTGGTGTTTAAAAGTTTTGCTCCTTTATCATGATTTAAATATTTATATAATCCTTCAAGAAAATTGTTTGCATGAATTTCAAAATAGTTTGGGGTCATAGAAGATTGAGAATACTTTAGAGGATTTTTTTCTTTACTTCTTTTTCTAATATTGCTTGGAGTATCGCCTATCTTCTTTTTAAATGCAGTGTTAAAGGATTTTATATTTCTAAAACCGTTTTTTTCAGCGATGCTTAAAATCGTATAATCTGTATAGATTAAATCCCTATGCGCATTTTGAACCCTCATATTATTTACATAGCTTATAAAAGATTCACCCATGTAGCGTTGAAAAAAACTTGCAAAATACTGAGGTGTTAAACCAAATTTTTCAGCATACTTTTTTAGTGAAATATCTTCATTTATATTTTCCTTTACATAATTTATTATTAAGGAAAGCCTATCCATATGCTTTTGACTATTTATGCTAGTCTTTTTTGGGTTAAGTATGCTATATTTTTTTATTAAAATGTAGATAAGTTTAAATAAAAGGCTTTTAAAAGCTAATTTATATCCAGTGTCTCTTTTACTCGATATATATGTCATTTCTGCCAATATTTCTTTTAATTCAAGAGAGTCTTTATCATCTTCTGTATTTTCATCATAAAAGCAGCATTTAAAAGTGATATCATTTTTGTCAGTGTGTTCATCTATGATGTTTTTAGCTATATGCAGGCATAGTATGGAATTAGCTGCAATATTTTTAAGCGCATGGATTTCGTTTGGATTTATGAGAATTATGCTTCCAGAATTTAATTTGAAATTCTTATCTTCTATATTGATTTCAACAGCTCCAGATAAAATAAATAACATCTCATAGCTGTTGTGCCAATGTTTTCTAACATAGTTAACGCTATGCAAAAAAAGGTTTGCATAAATATCTTCGCTATAATTTATAGATTCATGGAAATAGTCCATTTGTTCACCCCTTAAAATAATGGATATTTCTAAAAAAGTCTTTTCCTATATTTTACTTCTTTATCAAAAAGTTAAAAGCATATTTTCAAGGTTATGAATTAAAATATTAAATTCTATTGAAAAAGTATAAGCTTAATACTATGATTATATATGTTAATATGTTGACAATTAATTATGAATGAAAGGAAGATATAGATGGGTTTAATGGAAGAAATCTGGGAAAGCGCAAGGTTAAATAGGAAGATAATTGTATTACCAGAAGGGTCAGAAGAGAGAAATTTAACTGCAAGTACATTGATCAAAAAAAATGAACTGGCAGATATTGTTCTTTTAGGAAACGAGGAAGAAATTCATAATAAAGCCAAAGAATTAAATTTAGATATTGATGGCATTAAAATAATCGATCCAACTACTTCAGAAAAGCTTGAAGATTATGCTAATCTTTTTTATACACTTAGAAAAAGTAAAGGTATAACCATTGAAGAAGCGCGTGAGGTAGCTAAAGATCCTATGTATTTTGGAACTTTAATGCTAAAAAGCGGCGATGCTGATGGTCTTGTTTCTGGAGCTATTCATACAACAGGTGATACTTTAAAGCCTGGACTTCAAATTGTCAAAACTGCACCAGGTATTTCTGTAGTTTCAAGTTGTTTTATTATGATAGTCCCAAATTGTGAATATGGAAAAGATGGGGTGCTCTTGTTTGGAGATTGTGCTGTAAATCCAAACCCTACAGCAGACCAATTAGCTTCCATTGCTATATGTACAGCAGAAAATGCAAAAATACTCTGCAATATTGAACCTAATGTAGCTATGCTTTCTTTTTCAACTAAAGGAAGTGCAAAAGATCCATTAGTGGATAAGGTTGTAGAAGCTACTAAAATTGCTAAGGAAAAAAGACCAGATTTAAATATAGATGGAGAAATACAGCTTGATGCAGCAATAGTTGAAAGCGTAGGAAAGCTAAAGGCAAAAGGTTCAACTGTTGCAGGTCGTGCTAATGTGCTCATATTTCCAGACCTTCAAGCAGGAAATATAGGATATAAGCTTGTAGAAAGATTTGCAAAAGCTCATGCTATTGGACCTATCTGTCAAGGATTTGCAAAACCAATCAATGACTTGTCAAGAGGATGTAATGCACAGGACATAGTAAATGTAGTTGCGGTAACTGCAGTACAGGCTCAAAAATAATTTTAAAGGAGTAAGTATAATGAAAATTTTAGTTGTTAATTGTGGAAGTTCCTCATTAAAGTATCAATTATTTGAAATGGATAATGAAGAAGTATTAGCAAAGGGATTAGTGGAAAGAATAGGGATAGATGGATCTATTTTGACCCATAGTGTAAATGGTGGGAAGTTCATAAAAGAAGCACCTATGGATAATCATACAGATGCAATTAAGTACGTAATTGAAGCTCTCCTTGATAAAGAACATGGAGTTATAACAGATATGACTGAGATAAATGCAGTAGGTCATAGGGTTGTGCATGGAGGAGAAAAATATTCAGAATCAGTTTTAATAAATGAAGATGTTTTAAATGTGTTAGAGGATTTATCTAAACTTGCACCTCTTCATAATCCAGCAAATATCATTGGTATAAAAGCTTGCCAGGCACTTATGCCAGATGTACCAATGGTTGGAGTTTTTGATACATCATTTCATCAGACTATGCCAAAAGAAGCTTATATGTATGCTATTCCATATGAGATATATGAAAAATATGGTGTAAGAAAATATGGGTTCCATGGAACAAGTCATAAATATGTATCCTATAAAGCAGCTGAATTTTTAGGAAGAGATATTAAGGATATGAACATCGTAACATGTCATCTTGGAAATGGAGCTTCGCTTTGTGCTGTAAAAGGTGGAATATCGATAGATACATCTATGGGCTTTACTCCGCTTGAAGGCAGCGTTATGGGAACAAGGTCAGGAGATATTGACCCTGCTGTTATAGCTTTTCTAGTGCAAGAGCTCGGAAAAAATGTAGATGAAGTTTTAAATATTTTGAATAAAAAATCTGGAGTTTTAGGTGTTTCAGGAGTGAGCAGTGACTTTAGAGATATAGAAGATGCAGCATCTAAAGGAAATGAAAGAGCTAAACTTGCTTTAGATTTATATCACTATAGAGTTAGAAAATACATAGGATCATATGCAGCTGCTATGGGAGGACTTGATTGCATCGTCTTTACAGCAGGTATTGGAGAAAATGGAAAAACAACAAGGAAGGAAATTTGTAAAGGATTAGAATTTTTAGGGGTTAAATTTGACGAAAAATTAAACGATGTAAGAGGAGAACTAAGAGAAATAAATACAGAAGATTCAAAAGTTAAAATTCTTATAGTGCCAACAAATGAAGAACTTATGATTGCAAGAGACACTAAGCAATTGGCAAATTAAATCATATAAATACATATTTTTATTGCAAATTGATTATAGTACTTGACTTTTATTCCAATACTCCTATATAATTTAATTTGCGATGAGAGGTGAGTTTCTTGATGATGGATGTTTCATCTTTGCTCCATAAAAAGCGAGGTGAAAAGGAATATAATTTAATACTTAAGAACATAAAGCTTGCAGATGAAGAGGAGATAGAATTTGTAAAAGATATTATTTTTAATTTTAAATTGCAGCTCTTAAATGAAATATTGACTATTAGTGGTACTATTAAAACTAAAGTTGCACTTTTATGTTCAAGATGTATAGAAAAATATCCTTATGCTATCAATTTAAATGTATTTGAAGAATTTACAGTTAATCCAGAATTAGAAGATGAAGATATAAGTTTAATAAAGAATGATAAAATTGACATTGAAAAGATAGTATCTGATAATGTGATTCTTAACTTGCCTATGAAACCAATTTGTACAAAAGATTGCAAAGGCTTATGCCATGAATGTGGTGTTAATTTAAATAAGGCTCTGTGCAATTGTATA
Organism: Clostridiaceae bacterium; assembly: GCA_031549525.1. Classification (GTDB taxonomy): domain Bacteria; phylum Bacillota; class Clostridia; order Clostridiales; family Clostridiaceae; genus WQUF01. Next base: position 11,944 of record JAVBPQ010000095.1, read on the forward strand.
AAAGATAAAATGGATGAAAGGTTAATAATTTTAAAAAAATATTTTGATGAATAAATAATTTAGGAGGTGATGTAGTGGGAAATCCAGCAAGAAAGTTCTCAAAAGGAAGAACAAGCCGAAGAAGAGCAGTTACTTTTAAAGCAAGTTTACCTCAAATTGTTGAATGTCCTCAATGTCATGAAATGAAAGTTTCACATAGGTTATGTAAAAAGTGTGGATATTATAATGGCAAGGAAATAATTGATACTTTAAAAGAAAATAGCAAGTAGGCTTTAAAAAAGGAAAGTTCTCTGTAACTTTCTTTTTATTTTAAAATAGGGGGGTGATACTATTAAGATCATTGTTGATGGTATGGGGGGAGATAATGCCCCAGATGCTATTGTAGAAGGTGCTGTTATGGCTTCTAAAGATTTTAGTGTTGATATTTCAATTGTAGGAAAGAAAGAAAAGATACAAGATGTTTTAAAAAAACTAAACTATGAGGATAAAAGAATAGAGATCATAGATGCACCTTTAGTCATAGAAAATTCTGATTCTCCTGTTAGTGCTTTAAAAAACAAAAAAGATTCTAGCTTAGTTGTAGCATTGAATAGATTAAAAAACAAAGAAGGGGATGCATTTGTTTCAGCAGGTAGTACTGGTGCATTTCTTGCAGGAGCTCTATTTATTGTAAAGAGAATAGATGGAGTAGATAGACCTGCTCTTGCTCCAATGATTCCAGGGGAAAAAGGTCGTACTATGATAATAGATATAGGCGCAAATGTGGATTGTAAACCTATGCATTTAGTGAATTTTGCTAAAATGGGAAGAGCATACTTTGAAAGCGTTTTGTCTTGCAAAAATCCTTCCATAGGGTTGATAAACATAGGAGCTGAAGAAGAAAAAGGAAATCAACTGACTAAGGAAACATTTACATTATTAAATGATCTTAAGGGAGATAATTTTAATTTTGTAGGCAATGTGGAACCAAGGGATGTATCTAAAGGATATGTAAATATCTTAGTATGTGATGGTTTTGTTGGCAATGCTATACTTAAAACCATAGAAGGAGTTTCATCATCGATTTTTAGTCTATTAAAAGAAGAGATAAATTCAAGCTTTTTGGGAAAAATGGGGGGTTTATTATTAAAATCTACCTTTAAAAAATTTAAGAAAAGATTCGATTATAATGAAGAAGGTGGAGCCCTCATCTTAGGAGTAAATGAAGTGTGTGTTAAAGCTCATGGGAGCTCTAACAGCATAGCTGTTAAAAATGCCATTAAACTTGCAAAGCTATCCGTGGATAGTGGGATTATTGATAAATTAAAAAATGAAATTAATACTATCAATAAATAAATAGTAAAATTTGTTTATTAATAAATAAAATGTTTGATTAGGTACGATAATACTCTTGACTCATTTGAAATAATATAATATTATCATAACATGAGAATTTTTGGAGGTGAAATTATGGTTTTTAAAAAAATCAAAGATATAATATCCCAGCAACTTGGCATGGATCAAGAAGAAATAACAATGGAATCATCTTTTGTTGATGACTTAGGGGCGGATTCTATAGATATGGTTGAGCTTGTTATGGCTATGGAGTCAGAATTTGATTTAGAGATTGCAGAAAAAGATGCTGAAAATATCCAAACAGTTGGAGATGCTGTTGAGTACATAAAGAAAAATATTGGAGAATAGTAGATTAGTAAAGCTTTTATTAGCATTATTTTTATGCATATTTGGTTTAATATTAGGATATTATATTTTTAGACTTTAAGTTCTAAACTTATATTCTCATATTACCTTAAGTGTATATAAAATAGTGCTTTTATTTATCTTTAAAATGGAGAAAGGAGTACATATATAAATTTTATATATGTTAGCGATAGCAAATTGTGGTTAGAGATAAGCAGTTAAAACTTTTCTTAAAGAACATAAATGTAGAAATGAAAGATTTAAGTCTTCTAAACTATTCATTGACTCATAGTTCCTATGCTAATGATGACATAAATATAAATTATGAAAAGTATGAATTTTTAGGTGATGCTATTTTAGAATTCATAATAACTGAAGAGTTGTTTAGCAGGTTTAAAGAAAAGACAGAGGGTGAACTATCTAAATTAAGATCTCTCATTGTATGTGAAAATTCACTATTTAGTTTAGCAAAGAAGTGGAATTTGGGGGATTATATTCGTTTTGGAAAAGGAGAAATATTGACAGGAGGTAAAGAAAAAATATCTATTTTAGCAGATTGTGTTGAAGCTGTTATCGCAGCAGTATATTTAGAATGTGGAATAGATGAGGCAAAGAGGTTTGTTTTGAGCAATTTTAATGAAATAATTGACGATATAGAACAAAATAAGCTAAATTTAGATTATAAAACAAAGCTTCAAGAGGATATGCACGCAAAAGGTATAACATCTATTGAATATAAACTTATAAAAAAGACAGGACCAGAGCATAAAGCTGTTTTCCACACATTGCTTATTATAGATGGAAAAGAATGGGCTAGTGGTAAAGGCAATTCAAAGAAAGAATCTGAGCAAGAAGCGGCTAAAAACACATTAATTCTCATGGACATTCTATAAATTAAAAGTCGAAGAATTACAGAATTTGGTTAATGGTTTTTATGATGTTTAAAAGGATTTTAATGTAAAATACAGAAAATAAATACATATAATAGTCTTGCTATCTTAATAGGCTGTTAGCATTAAATTTTATAAAAATCATTATTAAATCTGCCCCTGAAGTTTTATTAAATGAAAGGTCTGGTAGGTATATTTCATTAAAAAAATACAATTAAGTTTAAATTTTGAATGGGGGAATTATTGTGGAAGTATTAAAAGTATCTGCTAAATCACTACCAAAATCTGTGGCAGGAGCGTTAGCATCAGTTCTTAGGGGAAATGATTCGGTTGAAATACAGGCAATTGGAGCTGGAGCTGTGAATCAAGCAATCAAAGCTATAGCTATATCTAGGGGATTTATTGCGCCAAATGGGATAGATCTAGTGGTAGTACCAGCTTTTTCTGAAATAAATATAGATGGACAAGCAAGAACTGCAATAAAATTTATAGTAGAACCAAAATAAACTAATTTTAGTTTAGGATAGTTTAAAGTTAAAATAAAGGTAGCAATTTTTTATTTGCTACCTTATTATATATTAGTCGTTATTACTGTTGGTATTCTCGTTGGTATTTGGTATATCCAGTATGTCAAATGTACTGGTTGGGCTATCATTAGAAGGATTGATTTCTTCTAATTGGTTACTTTCTTGTGAAGGGTTACTTTCTACTTTAGGCTCATTTTCTTTATTGGTGGTATTGGTTTTTGGTATTGTAATATTCCTTATTAAAGTGGATTGATCATATCTTGTGGGAATCGCAGGATCGCCCGCGACGTAGATCCTGGTTTCCCTTAAGTATGTTGGTGTAGATGTTGTTGCAATAAGCCCATTTAATCTATTTACTGTTATAAGTATGTGTCTGTCACATTCTCTTGTAGGTATAGTACCTTCAAGGAACATCTCTTGATATGATTTTCTCGCTACATTGCATATACCTGGCTTTGCAAGTAGTCCTGAGTCTGAACATATATTTGCCATAAATATTCCATCAGGTCTTTGAATATCTGCATTTGGTTTGCCTTC
>JAVBPQ010000057.1:0-17239 GCA_031549525.1 Clostridiaceae bacterium
AAGAAAACAATGAGCCAATTTTTGTTAATGGAGTGTCAATGCAAAATCATGGACCATTCAACAAAGGCAGAAATGGTAAGGAATCAATAGATGTCAATTGGGATAAATCTGAAGATTCTACTAAAAACACGCTTACTACATATGTTGAAGGAATAAAACAAAGTGACTTAGCTATAAAAGATCTTTTAGATTATGTGAAAAATTTTCATAAACCTACAATAATAGTTTTTTTCGGAGATCATCTTCCTTACTTTATAAAAAATTCTGATATTATTGAGAACGATTTTTTTAATAATATGAATTCAGAAAGTAAAGAAAAATTTTTATCTGAAACTCCTCTTTTTTATTATGCAAATTTTGATATTGATATCGATAATAAAGAAATTAATACTTTAGGTACAAACTATATTTCATTAACTACATTTGAGCTTTTAAACAAAAAAATATCTCCATTTTATGCTATGTTAAGTTGTTTAAGAGATGAATTTAAAGGAATAAAGTGGTCTATATTTTTAGATTCAAATGGTAATGTACATGATAATATTACATATAACCTATCCATTAATCAAAAAAATATTTTAAATGAATATAAATTAATTCAAGAAGATATTATGGAAGGAAATAGATATTCTCTAAAAGAGTTTTTTTCAGTAGAAGATTAATTAACCAAAAAATGGTCATTTATATGATCATTTTTTATTAAATATAGTAAATAGTAAAATTTACTCAACTAAATTCATTTGTATAATTTATTTAAAATTGTAAATAACTATGGTTAAATAAAATTCAAATAATAAACTAAGGAGAAAAATCATGAAAATTTTAACCATTTTTAATCATAGTGTTGTTCTACTTCTATTAATAGTAACATCAGTTTTTAATCCAAATTTAATAAATACTGATATTGATAATCAAGTATTTGTTCCTTTAAACGATATAATGTTAAGTAATGGATATACACATCTAAATGATGAACAAATAATTTCATTTAATAACCATCAATGGACTACTAAATATCCTCCATTAGTTGCACATGCTGGCGGAATAATTGAAAACAATATTTATTCAAATTCTTTAGAAGCTTTAATTTTAAATTATAATTTAGGTCATAGAATATTCGAATTTGACTTTTGCCTGACAAGTGACAATCATCTCGCTGCAACACATGATTGGAATAATTTTGATAATAAACAACTCCATTCAAGTGAATGGCAAAAATATAAGATATTTAATAAATTTACTACATTAGAAATTGGAAATATTTTAGATGAGTTAATGATTAATAAAGATATGTATATCATTACTGATACTAAAGAAAAATCTAAAGAAAAGGTTACTACACAATTTAAAATAATATATGCTGAAGCTGTTAGACGTGAAAAAGAGCTCCTAAATAGAATAATACCTCAAATATATGATGAAGAAATGTATAGTGTCATTAAAAAAATTTATGAATTTCCTAGCATAATTTATACTTTATATCAAACATCAAGTTCAGATGAAAAGGTATTTAATTTTGTTAAAGATAAAGAAGATATCAAAGTTATTACAATGTGGGGAGATAGAGCAGATGGGCAAACAGGATTAGAATTTATAAATAATCTTAACAAAATAAATAAACTTGTTTATGTACATACGATTAATGAACCTGAAAAAATAAGATACTTTCTAAATAGAGGAGTACATGGAATTTATACTGATAGTTTTTTACCATCTGATTATTTAAAATTAGAAAATAACACTCAAATAAAGAAATAATTTCTAAAAATTAATCTAAAAATATGAGCTATCGCCCTATGACTTTTAATCATTAGACGATAGCATCTTTTATTTTATATATTTGTAAAAATTTCCTAATAATATATCTTCAGACAAGCATCTTTGAAAGGCTGAGTGCCTTGGATATTTTTCTTTATATTTTTTTATAAATCCCACAGCTTCATTTATATCTGATTCTCTAATGGATTCTGCCATAGAAACTATTAAAGCAGAAGCTTTAGGATAGCTTCCTCTATGTTGTTCTCCAACTATTCCAGCAACTCTTCCATCTATTTCATTTACACACCATTTTAAATATTCATCATACTCTTCTTTGTTTAATTCTCTAAAGCTATCAGATAATATTTTTGCAAATTTTCCAAAATCTCCTCTTAAATTAAAGTTATTTTCCATTAATTTTTCTGTACAAGAATTAAGCTTCTCTCCTTTAGACACAAGCCATATAAACAAAGGAATCATTGCTCCCTTTAAAGTTCCGCTAAGTCCTAAAAATTTTTTATTTTTCTTGCACTCATCCCATACCAGCTTATAATCTCCATTTAAAAAATGTATATAGTAATAATCAGTATTTATATATGCACTATTAACCTGTTGTTCTTTGATTATAGAATCCATATATTCAATATTTTTTTGAATAGCATCTTTATCGCCTAAATTGTATAAATTTATAAAATGTTTTAAATCAAGAGAAGATTTAAACCCTTCTAATATAGCTAATTGTATTATATCCTCATCCTTAATGATTTCTCCAATTTCTAAAAGTTTATCCGAAACCTTAATGCGGTTTGCATCCTGTACCTTTAGCTTTTCAAATGCATCCTTTGCTATATTTATAGCTCTTTCATATTTCTTCTCATCAATAAGCAATTCCATTAAAGAAACATACATAGTCTTATATCTTTTTCCATTTTTTAATGTAAAAGCTTCTAAAGCATCAATACCTCCAGAATACTTTATAGCATCTAGTAGCATATTCTCAGAAATATTTTCAAATTCCATGAGATAATCTATCCATTGTTTAATAAATTGTTCTTTATCTGGCAATATTCCTTGATTTACGCTTGCAATATCTGAAAGTAAAAGATCGTAAGATATAAATCGCTCTATATCAAACAATTTATCTAACCTCTCATAACCTTTTAAGAAAGCAATACAAGCATATGCGTAATGAGCACATATATCATAAGCATCTGACTTAAGCATTTCATTATCAAACATGCCATCAAAGTCAAGATCATCATATTCACCATCACTTACCATAATTTCAATATTAAATAGCATATCAAATGCTTGTATGGCTTCATAATAGCGCCTTTTTTTTACATAATCTACGCTTATTTCCAGCAGTTTATCTATTTCATATCCAATATCATCATTGTCAACAAGCACATCATCTTCAGACCAATATCCATCCTCGTAACCTTCAGTGTATTGCCATTCTAGACTATACTCACCATTTTCAATTTCATCTAAGAGGTTTTTAACCAACTTTATTAAATCTATATTCTCTTCCTCTTCTTTGTATAATTTAAGCTTTCTTTTCATAATAGAGAGCACATCTTCATGGGAATCTCTAGGTATAAATTTAACTATTTGCAAAATAATCTCTTTTAATGAATCAGATGATTTATTTTCAAGTGCACGCCTTACTTCGCTTAAAAATTGTGAACCTCTCATAAATACCTCCCAATAAATAATTTTAATTAATTGGATAATCTATTTATTTTTATAAATTTTGCACCTTTTAATTAATTTTCTAATTTAATTATACATAAAAATTCTTTATTTGTAGATATTTTTACAACAAGTTTGTAGAAATATTAAGTTTTTAAAAAAACCTATATTATTCTAAATTAAGGTCATATTAAATCTCATCTAGTAAAATATTTTATGAAGGTGAACATATGATTATTAAAAAACTCATAAGCTGCATAAGACAATATAAAATGGATACTTTACTTACCCCTATCTTCATGATCCTAGAAGTTAGTATGGAAGTTTTTATCCCTTTTCTCATGGCAAAATTGATTGATAATGGTATTGAGATTAAAAATATGAACTATATACTGAAGATGGGAATGATCTTATTAGTTTCATCTCTATTTTCTCTATCCTTTGGAGCCTTAAGCGGAACATTTGCAGCAAGAGCATCTTCAGGTTTTGCAAAGAATTTAAGAGAGGATATGTATTACAATATACAGAGTTTTTCTTTTTCAAATATAGATAAATTTTCTAGCGCAAGTTTAATAACACGCATTACCACAGATGTGACAAATGTACAAAATGCATTTCAAATGATAATCCGAATAGGAGTAAGAAGTCCTATAATGCTAGTATTGTCCCTATTTGCATCCTTTAGTATAAATACAGAACTCTCATTTATCTTCTTAGGTATAATACCTATCCTTGCTACAGGGCTTTTTTTTATAATAAAAAAAGTTCATCCAATTTTTGAAAATATATTTAATACTTATGATAAATTAAATAAAATAGTTCAAGAAAACCTAAGAGGTATACGAGTAGTAAAATCCTATGTGAGAGAAGAATATGAGATTGAGAAATTTGAAAAAATATCAAATATAATATATGAGGATTTTACAAAAGCTGAAATGAGAATTGCATTTAATATTCCTCTTATGCAGTTTTCTATGTATAGTTCTATGATCTTAATTGCTTGGATAGGTGCAAAACTCATAATAAATAGATCTATGACCACAGGAGAACTTATGAGCATCATCACTTATTCTATGCAGATCTTAATAAGCCTTCTCACTTTATCTATGGTTTTTGTCATTATAATAATGTCTAAAGCATCTTCTGAGAGAATAATAGAAGTGCTTGACGAAAAGACCACCATAACAAACTGCAAAAACCCTGTTTATGATATAAAGGATGGTTCCATAATATTTAAAAATGTTGGCTTTAGCTATAGAAAGAATAAAAATAAATTGTGCTTAAAGAACATAAATTTAAAAATCAAATCTGGTGAAACCATAGGTATAATAGGCAGTACTGGGAGTTCAAAGACCAGCCTTATTCAACTAATACCTAGGCTCTATGATGTTACATATGGAGCTGTTCTTGTTTCTAAAAAAGATGTGCGAAGCTATGATATTAAAACCCTGAGGGATGAAATCAGCATTGTATTGCAAAAAAACCTCCTCTTTTCAGGCACCATAAGAGAAAATTTACTATGGGGATCTTACGATGCAAGTTTGGAAGATATGGTAAAAGCATGCAAAATTGCTCAAATTCATGATTTTATAAATAACCTTCCAAAAGGTTATGATTCTCATATAGAACAAGGTGGGAGCAATATTTCTGGTGGACAAAAACAGAGACTATGCATCGCAAGAGCTCTTTTAAAAAAACCTAAAATATTGATACTAGATGATTCCACCAGCGCTGTAGATACTAAAACTGATATTTTAATTCAAAAAGCCTTAAAAAGTGAAGTTTTAAATATAACAAAGATAATAATATCCCAAAGAATTTCCAGTATAAAGGATGCAGATAGGATAGTAGTTATGGAAAGTGGCGAAATAAATGCCATAAAAAATCATGAAAAGCTCTTAAAAATTAGTTCAATCTATAAAGAAATCTATGATTCTCAGATAAAAGGTGGAGATTTTGATGAAGCAAATCAATGATATAAGAAAAATAAGCTCCTTAAGCTTTAAAACAGGATTACGGCTTATGTCTTATGTGACAAATTATAGATCTAAATTTGCTATAGTATTTATATTAATAGTCATAAGTGCAGTATCTAATGTTGCAGGTTCTATATTTGTAAGGATTTTAATAGATAACTATATTGCACCCCTTCTTTTAGAAGATAACCCTGTATTTACTGGATTATTTAATGCTATTTTAATCATGTCTCTTATATATATTGCAGGAATACTCAGCACATTGTTTTATAACCGTCTTATGGTATCTATATCTCAAAAGGTTTTAAAAAAACTTCGAGATGAAATGTTCTCACATATGCAGACACTTTCTATAAAATATTTTGATACCCATAGTTTCGGAGATATCATGAGCAGATATATAAATGATACGGATACCTTAAGACAGATGATCTCTCAGAGCATACCTCAAGGCTTTTCTTTTATGATAACCATAATAGCTGTAGCTTGGTCTATGCTGCTTATAAATATACCTCTTACATTTTTAGTATTTTTATGTGTCATGTTAATGGTTATAATCACAAGGATAATAGGAGGAAAATCTGCTAAATATTTTATAAAGCAGCAAATTACTATAGGAGATATAAATGGATATACTGAAGAGATGATAAATGGTCAAAAAGTTATTCAAGTGTTTTGCCATGAAGAAGTTTCAAAGAGAGAGTTTAGCAATAAAAATGATAATCTCTGCAGAGAATCTACAAATGCAAATACATTTGCTAATATCATCATGCCTATAATGTCAAACATAGGTAACTTGCAATATGTAGTAATAGCTATAGCTGGAGGTGCCCTTGCTATAAGTGGTACAGGTGGGGTCACTTTAGGAGCAATTGCTTCTTTTTTAACTCTATCTAAGAGTTTTAGCCAGCCTATTGGTCAAATCTCCCAACAGATGAACTCTGTGATAATGGCTCTAGCAGGTGCCGAAAGGATATTTTCTCTTTTAGATGAAGATGCTGAAATAGATGATGGCAATATTACTTTAGTAAATGCAAAATATCAAGATAAAAGTATCATAGAATATAAAGAATATACAGGGCTTTGGGCATGGAAATGCCCTGATGAAGCTGGCACCTTTAGTTATACAAAGCTTAAAGGAGAGGTAAGGTTTCTTAATGTAGACTTTGGTTATGATGAGGATAAATTAATACTAAAGAATATATCCCTAATTGCAAAGGTAGGTGAAAAGATAGCCTTTGTAGGTGCAACAGGAGCAGGAAAGACCACAATTTTAAACCTTATAAATAGATTTTATGATATCAAAAATGGAACAATTTATTTTGATGATATAGACATAAATAAGATCAAAAAAGCAAGCTTAAGAAGCGCTCTAGGGGTTGTGCTTCAAGATACCAATTTATTCTCTGGAACTGTTTTAGAGAATATTCGCTATGGAAATTTAAATGCTTCCTTTGATGATATAGTAAATGCAGCAAAACTTGCAAATGCTCACGACTTTATCACAAGGCTTCCTGAAGGATATGATACTATGATTTCAGGAGATGGCAACAATCTTTCTCAAGGTCAGAAGCAACTCCTTTCTATTGCAAGAGCGGAAGTTTCTAATCCCCCTGTTATGTTCTTAGATGAAGCTACTTCAAGTATAGATACAAGAACTGAATCAATAGTTCAAAAAGGAATGGATCAGCTTATGAAAAACCGCACTGTATTTGTCATAGCTCATAGGTTATCCACCATTGAAAATGTTGATATTATAATGGTCATGGAAGAAGGGCGTATTATAGAAAGAGGAAATCATGAAGAGCTTATGTCGCAAAAAGGTAAATATTATAAGCTTTATAATAATACATTTTCATCTAATTTATAATAATTGTAACTTAATTATAAATTTAAAATAAACTAGATTAAATACTACTATATAGAAGGTTGAAAAATGTTAAGTCAGAAAGAATTTGTTACTTTATCGCTAGAATTGCATTTATTTTTTGCAAGGATAATGAAGGAACATGCCTTATTTATTGAACTTGGCTTTATGTCAAAGGATATAAATTTAAGTAAACGTTCAAATAATTTCAAAGCCATGTTTGAAGAAATTTTATGGGATGTAGTCAATCTTAGCAATGGTAATATTAGAAAAAAAGTTCTCCTATCTGATGAGATTGTCACAGATTTTACTATTGCTGCAGAACAAAAAACAGAAAGACTGACAGGTATCTTTATCAACCAAGGCATAACTCGAAAGGAATTAAAACTTGTAAGTGAAAATGGTATACCTATTCCACCTATTTTATTAATAAAGGTAAAGAGAATTAATAATGATGCATTGAATCTTATTCAAAAATTTATAGAATTCAAACAAAGTCTTTTAGATGATATATTAAAATGCAACATGTTCACAACTAATTATCCTCTATTTACTGAGCATGATCTAAAAGAAGCTAAGCTTTATCATAAGCTTTTAACGGATATCAAAGATGACAAGCACATTGACAGCACAAATATAAAACATACAGAGCTTTTTTGGGATCAAATAATGATTGAACATGCATCATTTATGAGAGGACTTTTAGACCCTACAGAGGGTGAACTGATTAGAATATCTAATGACTTTGTTCATGATTTTAGTGTACTTTTAAAAAATGCTAAAAATGCAACAGATGAGACAATAGATGGCATAACCCATACAACTATTAAAGAGACTATAAAACTTAGAGATTTTAAACAATCTGCAACCATAGGGATAACAGATTGTAAAATCCGTGCTGTCATACTTCCACTGCTTGCAGACCATATTTTAAGGGAAGCAAATCACTATATAAGATTATTAGATCACTAATCAATCAATATGAAAATAATGGATTTAAACTATGATATATCCATTATTTTCATAAAAAAACCTTATTGTAAAAAAACTCTTCAAACATATTATTTGGAATTTTGTAAAATAATATGTTTAAAGAGTTTTTTATTTTAATTTTATTTAAAAATTAGTTTTAAAACTTTTTTCGAATAAATATTTAATAAGGTCAAATATTTATTCATGATAACTATCAAATTTATAAAATATTGAAATTTATATATTTACTGTATTTTAATTAGAATAAGGCCCAAATTGACTTTTAAATAATTTTAATATAGTATTATAAATATTCATATCTAATTTATAATTAAGAGGAGGTATTATTATGCAATATTTACCATTACTCGGCATCTTAATCGTTATTGTTGGATTTGCTCTTAAGTGGAATTCAATTGGTATCGTTATCTTTGCCATGTTTGTTGCAGGGCTTTTAGGTGCAAAGGACATAACGGCTGTAGGGCCTAATATACTAAGCATCTTAAGTACAATAGGAAGTACTTTTGTTGCAAATAGAAACATGGCCACATTTATTCTGATCTTACCTGTTGTAGGTATGCTTGAAAAGAACGGTTTAAAGGAAACTGCTGCTAAACTGATTATGAAGATAAAAAGAGCTACCCCAGCTGCTGTTATAATGGCTTATGGTTTTTTGAGAACTTTTCTTGCTGCTTTTAATGTTGGTTTAGGAGGAGCTGCAGGGTTTGTAAGACCTGTTGTATATCCAATGGAAGTTGGTGCAGTTGAAAAGACAGGTAAAAAAATAAAACCTGAAGATGATGAAACTTTAAAGGGAATGGGCGCAGCCATAGAAAATATAACTTGGTTTTTTGGTCAAGTTCTCTTCATAGGTGGAAGTGGTATGCTCTTAGTAAAAGGTGTTTTAGATGATGCAGGATTTACTGTCGACCCTGCAAGTGCTGTTGCTGCAGAAATACCTGTTATGATAATAGTTTTAATAGTATCTACTTTATTTTTTACCTATAGAAGCAGACAGATCATGAAAAAATATACTCCTTATTCACAAGATAAAAAGAAAGGGGGTAAAGCACTATGAGTCCTGACACTACAGCTTTATTAACCTCAATAAAAGATAATATCCTGGATATAATGTTCTATGTAATAGGTGCTATATGCTTCTTTGTAGGAATAAAAAATTTACTTTCTAAAAAAAATATGTCTCAAAAGTGGGGAAGTGCAATTTATTGGATTGGACTTGGTATAGCTCTCGGTTTTGGAAAACAAATCCAAGCTACATTTAATAATGCTTATCCAATAGATGGAAAACCTGGTACTGTGGGAAATACCATAGTAGGAGCTATAGTAGTTTTATTGACCATACCTGCAATCATAAATAAAGTTTTTCCAGGGGACAACAAAGCTCCATCTGCAAAAGAAGCTATGGAAAAATCAAATAAAATTGGCTATAAGATATTTATACCTGCCCTTACAATAGGTGTAGTTTCCTTAATTATTGCTATCTTAATTCCTACTATTGGTGCCATTGCAGGGCTTGGTGTAGGTGTGTTTTTAGCTGCTATAATCATAGTTGTGATGTCAAAAGATAGCCCAGTCGAAATGTTAAATGGCGGAAAAAGATTATTAGAAGTTGTAGGACCTCTATCCCTGCTCCCTCAGCTCTTAGCTTGCTTAGGTGCTGTATTTACGGCTGCAGGAGTTGGGACTGTAATAGCAAATATAGTAGGAACTGTAGTCCCTAAAGGTAATGTGACAGTTGGTATAATAATATACGCAATCGGTATGGCACTATTTACAATGATAATGGGAAATGCTTTTGCAGCTTTTTCTGTAATGACTGTTGGAATAGGAATACCTTTTGTATTAAATTATGGATTAAATCCAAATGTAATAGGTATGCTCGCACTAACCAGCGGATACTGTGGAACCCTTATGACCCCTATGGCAGCAAACTTTAATATAGTCCCTGTTGCGGTTCTTGAGATGAAGGATAAATATGGTGTTATAAAGAATCAGATATTTATAGCACTGACTATGCTAGTAATTCAAATTATAATGATGAATATCATGGGATATATGAAATAGGAGGGATTTATTATGAAGGTATTAGTTACTTGTTTTGACCCTTTTGGAGGAGAATCTGTAAACCCTGCTTCTTTAGTTGTAAATGACCTTCCTGATAAAATTGGAGAAGCTGACATTATAAAACTTGAAATTCCTACAGTATTTTATAAATCTATAGAAAAGGTTAGAAAAGCTATAGATGAGATAAAGCCTGATTTTGTTTTAAGCATTGGTGAAGCTGGAGGAAGAAGCAGAATTTCTGTAGAAAGAGTTGGTATAAATGTTGATGATGCAAGAATACCTGACAATGAAAAGCAAGCTCCAGTTGACACACCTGTGGTTTTAAACGGAAAAACTGCCTATTTTGCTACTTTACCTATTAAAGATATGGTTAGAACTATAAATGCAAACAATATACCTTCTGAAATTTCAAACACAGCAGGGACATATGTATGCAATCATGTAATGTATGGAGTTTTACAATATATTGATGAAAATAATTTAAATATAAAAGCAGGATTTATACACATCCCATTTGTACTAGAACAGGTAATAAATAAACCAAATATGCCATCTATGTCAAAAGAAACTTTGACCTTAGGGATTGAATTTGCCATAAAGGCATTTGTTGACCCTGAATTTTCTGTAAAATCTGGGAAAGTTGAGTCTAATACCCATTGAATAAGTTAGAGAAACTTTTTAGTAAAGATGGTATATATAAACTTTCCAAAAGTTCAAACTGCTTATTGTTAAATGGTCAGGTATTTATTCCTAAAAACCCATCAAGGGATGTTGTAGAGCTTTGTGCAAATATCTGTGGGAGGTTGGGTTTTGAAGCTGTAGGGTATGATCTTCCCATAGTAAAAATCTATACTAAAGAGGATGATATAGAATACCCTTGTAATATATTTATAAATTGCGGACCTTTTATAGAATCCTGTGGTATTTCAAATATTTCTTTTACTAAAAAAGATGATAAGATGTATTTTACCTTATCAGGAGAGATGAGCACCTTACCTTATGGTTTTTTTGATACTCCTTTAGGTGAATATACAGATGCAAAATCTCTTAATACAAAGTTTGACTTAGCTGATATTTTAAGCTGTGATGGTTTTTATAAAGATCAGAACAAAGATTTTATATCTGATGAATTTTTAGGAAAAGTTATATTAAATGAAAATATCACAGATAAACTTGCTATAGAATATTGTCATATATGTGCAAGGCTTGGATCTGAAACTTCAGGTCTTACACTCCCTATGACTTCCTTTGAAAAATTAAAAGAAGGTGAAGGGTTTAATATAATTTTAGAAGAAAATTCATCTTCCATTTCTTTAATAAAAAATGACCTTCTAATTGGGGAAGATGCAGTTGATTATTTTATTAAACATTTTCCTTATATCGATAAGAAAAATACAGTATCTTTAGATGAATTTTCTAGGGATTTAGAAAAAGATGAGTATGATAAAAATAAAGATGAAGAGCATATAATCTTTGGTGTGGAAAAAACCCTTGATATATGGGAAAAAGATGAGGTTATAAATCTTTTTAAAGAACATGTTTACCCTCTTATAAAAGAAGATGACAAGGTAGAGTTAATTTGTGCAATTTCAGAGGAGAAAAACATCAGATTTTTACTAGAAGATGAGATAAAATCCCTTATTTATGAAAAAAGTGCTAAAGGTAAAGTAAATGCAATATGTGCCTATAAACAAGGTCTTAGCTTTATTGAAGAGTGCATCATTCCTGAAATCTCTGATGTTCATGAAATTTCTGAAATAGTCATAGGTTTTAAACCTCTTTTAAAAGATAAGGATGAACCTTGGGATTTAGTAAAGGGAGATAGACCTAATTATGGACTCTATGAGGATAAAACAAAATGGTTTGATCTACCTATAAGATTCTTGCAAGAGCTTTATCCAATCGATGATATAATAGAGTTAAAAACTGGACTTTCAAGAGATAAGGTTGTATTTAAAGCTTTGGATTTTGATAACCCTAACACATATGAAATAGATGTTTATGATAAAGATAAAAATAAGATCTTAAGTAAAAATTATTCTGTAAAACTTAAAGAAAAGCCTTATTTAGAGGAATATCCTGAGACTGGAATTGTGCATGTTTCAGAAGGATTTGTAAAAGCTTCTATAAACGGAAAGGTTATTTTAGATGTACCTGTTAACACAGACCTTGAGATGTTCTTTGAGGAATATCATGATATTTTAAATAAGGTTAAAGATCATATAATAAAAGAAAATAGAGATAGGGTTGAATGCCAACCATTTTTTAAGCTCCTTAAGGTTGAAGTCTTTGCAAGCGAACCAGATTTTTCTCTAGAGTGCAGGCAAGATGTAATATCTTCTCTTGATGCTCTCCATGAAGATATTTATTTTGTAGGTCTTGATTTTTTCAAAAGGTTTGGCATAAAATCCTGCAATAAAGATTTTAATGAACCTGGGCTTATCCTCCCTGTTATCCATAAGAGAGAAGGAAAAAATTTAACCTATAGAGTAACCCTTATAGAACAGAAATCATTAAATTTTGACAAAACTGAGTTTTCATTCTATAAATTAGATATAAAGGATAACCTTCTTGAAAAATTATACTATAAGACTAGTTTAGGTGATAAAAAAGAGATTTTAATAACTAAAAATGATGCAAAGCCTAAAGAATTTAATGTTAAGGATGCTCTAAAGGATATAAATTCTCACATCGTAGGTTATGATGAATATATGGATATAGTGGATGGTTTAAAGGATTTAGAGGGTGTTAAAATCACTAAGATAGGTAAATCCCTTGAGAATAGAGATATCTATGCATTTTGTTTTTATGAAGATCTAGGTGTAGAGGTTGTAAGCCATGTTAAGCTTATAAATTCAAAGCCTGCATATTATATAAACAACCGCCATCATGCAAATGAGGTTTCAAGCACAAATTCAGCTTTTGATTTAATCTTTAAATTGCTTATAGATGAAGATTATAAGAGATTTTTAGACCATATGAATATAATAATCGTTCCTATGGAAAATGTTGATGGCACTGAAATTGGATTTATGCTTCAAAAGGATAACCCTCGCTTTATTTTGCATCCTGCTAGATATAATTCTATAGGCAGAGAGTTTTATTTTGATTACTTTTCAGATAAAATTGGAGAATGCCAAGCTCTTCCTTATGTGTGGAGAAAGTGGCTCCCTGATTTTTTGGTGGATAATCATGGCGTGCCTACTCATGAATGGGTTCAGCAGTTTTCAGGCTATGTTTCTCCATGGTTTAGGGGATTTTGGCTCCCTAGAGGGATTTTCTATGGCTATTGCATGTATGTTGATGATGACAATCTACGATATTATTTTGAAGAGGTTGCAAGGGCTGTTTCTTCTAAATTGGATGAAAATGAAGATATCTTAAGGATAAATAATGAGTTTAGGGATAGACATACAAAATATGCTTATAGTTTTATGCCTAATATGTACCCTCAGGATTATATGGGTAATTTTATATTTTATTTTGCAGGCGTTCCTCAAAATCCTGAAAATAATCATCCTCATATAAGGTATCCTTGGATAACTACCATGGAATGGATAACTGAAATTGCTGATGAGACCGCTCAAGGTGATTATTTGAAGCTTTGCTCAAAAACTCATAAGGTAGCAGATCTTGCTGTTTTGGAGCTTATTGCAAAAACTCAAGTTGAAGTTCTAACTAAAGGAATAGATCTTAATGGTAAGGTAAAACTTCAGAGACTTAGAAAGAGACCTGTAAAAATGTAAATAAAAAATTCTATGGGAGTTTTCTCATAGAATTTTTTTAATTTAGATAATTCTTCTGGTAGAACCCCCAGGAATCAGTTTTACAGGAGATAATATTTTTTCTATAGAGCTATCGCCTGTTTTTATTTTTCTCTCTAAAAGGTTAAAAGCGGCTGCCCCCTGTTTTTCAGGATATGTATCTACAGTAGTAAGGGTAGGTATGCTGATCTTTGATATTTCGCTGTTATCAAATCCTACAATTCCTATATCCTCAGGGACATTTTTTCCAATTTGATAAAGTGCCTTTATTGCAACAGCTGCTACCCTATCATCTGCGCAAATAAAAACTTCAGGAAGGCTTTCTATGCTTTCAAACATCTCAGCCATATATTCATAATCGATAATCTTTGAATAATCTAAATCTATCATATATTTTTCGTTATATTCGGCTGAAAGCTTTTTTAAACAACCTATAAGCATAAAATATCTTTCCCAAAAGCTTGTATTTTCGTTTATATCTCCAATAAATCCAATTTTTTTATATCCATTTTCCATAAGATATGAAACAACTGAATAAACTCCATAAATATTATCTTCAATAACCGCATTTACAATCAAATTGGGTATGTAGCATCCCACATAAACAACAGGTATTGTAAAGGACATAAACATCTTAGCGATCTTGTCTGGGATTTCGCCAAATACAATTATACCAGCTGGATCAATTTCATTTATAAAGTCAAGCATTTCACTAAGGTCCATATCATCTAAGAGATTGTTAAGTGTAACTGATTTATAATTGGTTTCAGCAATCTTAACTTCTAAAAAATTACTTATTTTTGCAAAAAAATATAAATCATTAAACTTATCTGGCATGGCTGCAATGATGATTGTGTTTTTTTCAGAATTCAAATTAAAATTATAACCTAAATCTCTTGCAGTTTGGATTATAGTTTTCCTAGTTTCTTCATTTACACCATGAAAACCTCTTAAAGCATTTGAAACTGTATTTTGCGAAACATTGACAATATTTGCTATTTGTTTTAATGTTATCTTCTTTTCTTTTTTTTTCATATAAAACTCCATAGTTGTGCTCAATATGTTTTTCAATCATTTTTTTTATACTATCACAGTTTAAAAATCTTGTAAACCAAAAACGAATAAAAATTATTTATATTTTTTAACGTTATTTTTTATATTTTTTAATATTAATAAATTCACTTTATTTTTGTTTATTTCTGTTATTTTTTAAATAAAAATTAAATTATATCTATTTTTAATTAAAATTTTTTCAAAAAATACTTTTATTTTTACTTTTAGTTAAACATTTATCAATTGAAATTCACTTTTCAATAAAAAATTTTTCTGTTATTGTTGACATAATTGAAGTGAATTAATATAATTATTTCATATAAAATAATCAAAAAGGTGATAAAAATGAGTAAAGAACGTCTTCTCTATAATGTTAGATTTGGTGCACATCCTATTAACTGGGTTAATGATGATATGCATGATTTAGGTGATTTTATAACTTTTGATGAGCAAATAGATGAAATGCAAAAAGCTGGTTACGAAGGAACAGAACTAGGGAGAAAGTATCCAAGAGATCCAAAAACCTTAAAAGAAGCCCTTAAAAAAAGAAACTTAGTTCTTACTTCAGGTTGGACAGACATCATGTTTACAAACGAAAAACTTGCAGAAGAATACTATGCTGCATTTGAAAAACAAACCCTTTTCTTAAAAGAAATGGGCTGTAAGTATGTTATAGGTGCTGAAGGCGGTGGCTCTACCAATTGGGATCCAACGGAAGATAGGCGAAAATTTGGTGTTAAAAAAATGGATGAAAAACAATGGACAAACTTTGCAAGAGGGCTTGAACGCTGTGGAAGCTTTTGTAAAAAACATGGTATGGAATTTGTACTTCATGTACATACTGGAACCGTTATCGAAACATATGAAGAGACAAAAAAACTCTTAGATATGACAGACCCTGAGCTCGTTTTTATACTTGCTGACACAGGACATCTCTACTACTGTGGAGTGGATATAAATAAGTTTTTTAAAGATTTTTCAAGTAGGATACGCTATGTACATTTTAAAGACGTTCGTGAAGACGTTTTAAAACAAGTAAAGGAATTCCATCTAGATTTTAATTCTGCAGTTAGAGTAGGAGTTTTTACTGTACCTGGAGATGGAGCAGTAGACTTTCAAAGCGTTGTAAACATTTTAAATGAAACTGACTATCAAGGATGGATTTTAGTGGAAGCTGAACAAAATGCGCTTTATTTTAATCCACTAGAATATGCTATAAAAGCTAGAAATCATCTTTTAAATATAACAGGAATGTAAATTTTAAGCCTCTCTAAGGAGTGATTATATGGATAATACAAGCAGCAGCCCCAAAGATGTTCTGATGGAGCTAAGAAACATCACAAAGATATTCCCTGGCGTAACTGCTCTTGACAATGTAGACATTACTATTAAAAAAGGAGAAATCCATGTATTGCTAGGAGAAAATGGTGCTGGAAAATCAACTCTTATAAAGCTTATGGCAGGAGTTGAAATGCCTAATGGCGGTGAAATTTATTGGGAAGGGAAAAAAGCTGATATAAGAAATATTCAAGATGCTTATAACTTACGTATTTCAGTAATATATCAGGAGCTTAGTTGTGTTCCATGCCTTTCAGTTGCTGAAAATATGTTTATGGGTCGAGAAATTTTTGTAAAAGGTTCAAAATCTCTAATAAACTGGAAAGAGCAAATGTTGCGTACAAAAAATGTTCTTAAAAAAGTGAAACTAGATATTTCTCCAACAATTTTAATGGAAAACTTAGGTATAGGTCAGAGACAACTTTGTGAAATAGCAAAATCTATTGAATCAAATGCAAAGCTCATCATAATGGATGAACCCACATCAAGCTTAAGTCGGAAAGAAATAGATAGTCTTCTTGAGATAATGACTGAACTTAAATCAAATGGAGTATCTATACTTTTCATAACTCACAAGCTTGAAGAAGCAAAAAAAGTAGGCGACATTGTTACAGTTTTAAAGGATGGAAAAAAAGTTGGAAATGTAAAAATGAAAGATATCTCAGAAGATGAGATCATCACCATGATGGTAGGTCGAGAGCTTAATGAAAAATATCCAAAGAGAAGATCTA
>JAVBPQ010000011.1:0-6712 GCA_031549525.1 Clostridiaceae bacterium
AGGAGTTCCAGAAGATGTAGTTGCAGTTGAATTACCAGATGGTACAAAAGTAGAAACAAAGGTAGACAGTAGTGGAAATTGGAAAGTAAATGTGCCATCAGGAAGCCTGTTAAAACCAGGAGATAGTATAAAAGCAACTCAAAAAGAACCAAATGGAAAGATTAGTGATCCAGTGATAATAACAGTAAGCGGTTATCCTATCTTTTCAACATCAAATGTTGATCCTATTTATCCTGAAGATTCAAAGATAAGTGGAACAGGAACACCAGGAAATAAAGTAGTAGTTAAATTGCCTGATGGAAGCGCAGTTGAAACTACAGTAGGAAAAGATGGAAAATGGTCAGTAGATGTATATTCTAGAGCAGCTTTAAAACAAGGTGATGAGGTAGTAGTTTATGAAGAAGATAAAAATGGTAATAAGAGCAATGAAGTTAAGGTAAGGGTAAATGATTATCCAACAAAACCAGTAGTAAACCCAATATTACCAGGAGATAAGACAATTTCAGGAAAAGGAACGCCAGGAGATAAGATAATAGCAACTCTACCAGATGGAACAAAGATAGAAACTACTGTAGATGGAAGTGGTAACTGGTTTGTAGATATATCACCAACATTGCTAAAACCTGGAGATAAGGTTTCAATAGTTGAAAAAGATACTAATGGAAAGATAAGAGCAGGTACAACTGTAACTGTTGAAGAGTATCCTACAATGTCAGAGTCAAATGTGGATCAGATTAATGCAGGAGACACAAGGATTACAGGATCAGGTAGAGGAGGAGATAAGATCATAGTGGAATTACCAGATGGAACAAAAGCAGAAACAGTAGTTGAACCAAATGGTAGATGGACTGCTCAATTGCCATCAGGAACTTCTTTAAAATCTGGTCAGGTTGTAAGAGTTCATGCAATTGATAGAAATGGAAATGAGAGTAAGAGAGTATCTGTAGCAGTAAGTGGTCCACCATTGCCAACTACAGGTGAAAGAGCAGATTACTCATGGAACATTTTAAACAAAATACTAGTTATATTTAATTATATGAGTCTTTCCATAAATATGTGGTTTGTAGAAATTCATATTATCTAGATCATTAGAATGAGGCTCTTTTGAAATAGTATGTATATTCTTCCTGTAAGTTTAGAAAGATAGCATAGAATTAGGAAAGAGCTGTTGCAAAGCTGATAAATCCAGTAAGCAACAGCTCTTTTTAATGTGTCCAATCAACAAATCAATTAATGTTTAGTCTCATACTTGATTTTATTTAATAGAAAAATAATCTAAGATTTTTACATCATTTGACATATAATCAGAATTTTCTTTAAAATCACTTGAGCACATATCTCCAGATAGATATTTTAAAGCTGAGTCGGCAAATACTGTACAAACAACATCGTCTGGATGTTTTTCAGCAATTTTTAATGCAGATAAGAAGTTTGCACCAGATGATATTCCAACAGATATACCTGCATTTGAAAGTTTTTTAGCCATACATATGCTGGCATTGTCATCTATCAGAATTACATCATCTAATTTATCAAGTTCAATAAGAGCAGGAATAAAATCATCACCTATACCTTGTATCTTGTGTGGAGAGTAATCTTTACCACCATTTGTCATAACAGGAGAACATTCTGGCTCAATGGGATAGCATTTGCATTTTATATTGTTTTTACCAAAATAATTAAAAAATCCCATTATAGTTCCGCCAGTACCAACTCCTGCAACAAAGTGATCAGGTGATTTAGAGAGCTTTGACAATTGACATACAAGCTCTTTTGCAGTTGTTTCTTCATGTGCTTCTGCATTAAATTTATTAGAGAATTGATCTGGATAAAAAACATTAGGCTCTTTAGACATATTTACAGCAATGTCTATGGCACCTTGAAATCCATCTTCACGAGAAGTTAATATCAAATCACCGCCCATCAATCTAATGATCTTATATCTTTCTTCGCTAAGCCAGTCTGGCATTATTATGGATACTTCGTGACCTAAATATTTTCCAAGAGCTGTGAGTGCAATACCAGTATTTCCACTTGTCACTTCAACTACTCTATCTCCAGGTTTTAACATGTCATTTTCATAAGAGCGCTTATAAATAAAATAGGCCATCCTATCTTTTATGGAACCTGAAAAATTAAAAGCTTCATATTTAACATAAATTGTATATTCTTTATCTCTATAAATGCATTTAATGGCAAGCATAGGAGTATCAAAAAACATAGATTGTATAGATGAAAGCTTTCTAAGGTTGTCCATTTTATTTAAGGAAGAGGTTAACATTAATATATTCCACACCTTTCATTGTACAATGTACAATTAAAACTACATAAAAATTTTAATTAAGCAATCTTTCATATTTAGTATATCAGAATAAACTTATGTAATCAATTTCTTTTATACAAGGGAAAATGTTATAACATATTTAAATTATATGTTAGATACTTTTTCTATATAACTTATTGATTTATTTAAAATGGATAATCCTTAATGATTCATATTAATGGTTTTAAGTTTAACAAGGTTGTTATCTATGAGCCATTTTATGGTGTCTTTTAAGGTATCATTTAAATTTCTTGGGAAATACTGCAATTGCTTTGTAGCCTTTTCATGGCTGAACATAGCATTGCTTTTTAATGTATATAAGCTATAGGAAGTAAAAAGAGGGGGCTGTTTTAA
Organism: Clostridiaceae bacterium; assembly: GCA_031549525.1. Lineage (GTDB taxonomy): Bacteria > Bacillota > Clostridia > Clostridiales > Clostridiaceae > WQUF01. The sequence goes on from JAVBPQ010000011.1 coordinate 2,678, forward strand.
AATTTTATAATATATCTCAAGAAATGGAACGATGATCTTTATGAGCCACATAGGGATTTTAAATTTAACTTTTCCCACCTTGCTTATGGTATGTAAATTTAAAAGCAAATTTTTAACGCTTATATAAGATCCTGAGAGTATATAACATTCCCCTCTTATTCCATTATCACAAGCAGAAATTATTCCATAAGAAACATCTCTTACATCCACAAAATCATATCCTCCGTCTATATATGCAAATAGCTTTCTATTTAAAAAATCTTTAATCATCTGATTGGTGTGAGATCTATTAAAATCATTTGGACCAATTATACCAGAAGGATGAACAATGACAACATCTAAACCATCCTTTAAAGAGTCTAATACATATTTTGTAGCTTCTGCTTTTGTTTTAGCATAGGCTCCTACTACTTTCAAAGGAGAAAAATCACATACTTCAGAAATTGTATGACCTTTTGGTTTTTCTTCTATTGCATGGACTGAACTTACATATATAAACCTTTTTACATTATATTTCTTGCATAAATCTATCATATTTTTAGTACCATTTACATTTACATCATATAACAGTTTATCTACTTTTGAAGATATGGATACTATTCCAGCTGCATGTATTACATAAATTTCTTCTTCTAAAATAGAAGAAAACATATTTTCAAGTGATGCTGTATCACGAATATCACCTTTAAATATTGTAGCAGAAGTTTTTTCTAAAATAGATAAATCGTCATTGTAAAGGACAAAAGCGTAGATCTTACAATTTTTTCTTTCTAAGTCTTTAACAATGGTAACTCCTAAATGTCCAGCAGCACCAGTTACTACGTAAGCTCTATTCACAAAAAAATCCTCCTTATTTAAAGATTTAGGTAAATAATTTAATATATATCTATGTAATAATTTTATACAATAAATAGTAAATAGTCAAATAAAGTAGAAATTTAACAAATAATTAAAATGTTTATTTGTTAATTTAAAATATCTAATTTTTATATAGGTTGTTGATTTATTTTACTTTATTTAAGATATTTCATATAATTATTATGGAGATAATATTATTGATTTTAGAAAGGATAAATTATTGGATATAAAGCTAATTTTAATATTGATGGCAGTTCCTTGGATCGCTACTTTTTTAGGTTCAATATTTGGAGTTAAAGTATCGCTAAAGTCTACAAAAAGGCAAGGAGGTCTTTTAGGCTTTGCAGCAGGAGTTATGCTTGCTGCTTCTATATGGTCTTTAATTATACCTGCATTTAATGAAGCTGGTGAGGGATTAAGAGGAGCAATAATTTCTACAATAGGTTTTGTACTTGGTTGTTTATCGATGCTTTTATTAGATAAAGTTTTGCCCCATCAGCATATGGATAATAGTCCACCAGAAGGCATTCATAGTAAGCTTTCAAGGCCTATGCTTCTTGTAATGGCAGTAGCGCTTCATAATATTCCTGAAGGGATGGCATTAGGAGTTGTTATAGCTGCCGTTATGCAGAATAAAAATATGACCTGGGTTTCTGCTCTAGTGTTTGCTCTAGGGCTTGCGCTTCAAAATTTTCCAGAAGGTATGGCTGTAGTTTTACCAATGAGACAGGCTGGTATAAGCGATATTAAATGTAGGAATTGGGGTATAATAGCTAGTTTTGCAGAGCCTGTATCTGCTATAATAGGCTGGGTTGCAGCCTCTGTTCTTTCCTCTTTTGGATGGATAATCATGCCTATATTGCTCAGTATGGCAGCAGGGGCAATGATCTTTATAGTTGTGGAAGAGCTTATACCAGAATCACAAAATGCAAATACTGGTCATACAGCTACCTATGGAATTTTAATTGGGTTTTGGACTATGGCAATAATGGGAATACTTGGGGGATAATGATATAAAACAGAGCATAAATATTAAATGATTTTTATGCTCTGTTTTAAATTTAAAATAAATTGAAAAATGATTTTTGATTAGATATATTGACTTTTGTTTTTAGTATGACCATACTTGTTTTGTAATATTTTAGTTTGATTGGAGGTACTATGGATAGGCTAGCTATTTTTGATGTGGATTATACTCTTACTAAGAGTGAAACTCAGATGGAGTTATTTTTTTTTATGATGAAAAAAGATCCTAAATTAATAAAATATGCTTTTAAATGTATTTATTCTGCATTATTCTACATACTAAAAATATATAATGCTAAAGAGGCAAAAGAATCCTTTTTAGGTTTTATAAATGGAATAGAAGAAAGTCATATGAGAGGTATTGTAAAGGAATTTTATGATAGAAAACTTGTAGCATTAATATATAATGATGCAATTCAACATATAAGGAAATATAAAAGTGAAGGATATAAAATATATCTTGTTTCTGCTTCTTATGAGTTTTATTTAAATGAGCTTTATAGAATTAAGGAAGTGGATAAAATAATTGGTACAAGGATTAAGATGACAGATGGAAGATATTATAATTTAATAGAAGGGGAAAATTGCAAAGGAGAAGAAAAAGTTAAAAGGCTTCTTTTAGATATAAAGACAGATGGGTTAGATGTTGATTTTAAAGGATCTGTTATGTTTTCCGATTCTTTGTCAGATCTTCCCTTGTTTAATTTAGTAGGTAAAGGATATTTAATAAATTATAAGAAAAAACATCCTGAAATTGAAATACTCAAATGGAGGTAAAAAAAGTGGAATGTATTAATAAATTTTTTATTGCAAATGACAAATTAGTAAAAATTGATGAATTTTCTGAATATGTAAGTGAGGGCATTAAGCTTTATGAGGTAGTGAGAGTTATAGAAGGGATACCTCTTTTTCTTGAAGACCATATTAAGAGATTTCATTCTTCTTCAGAAAAAAGCGGAAAAGAATTGTTTGTAAGTGATGATGATATAAAAAAATCTATTAAAAGGCTTATAAAAGAAAATAATTGTTATATGGGAAATATTAAATTAGTCTTTTGTTATTCTGATATGAAATATTTTCTATGTTATTTTATAGAGCATAGCTATCCTACTCAAGAGATGTATTTAAATGGTGTAAGGACTGTGAGTTATAAGGCTGCAAGACCTGACCCTGAGGTTAAAGCTATAAATGAGAGCTTAAGATCTCAAATAAGTAAAATTTTAAAAGAAAAGGCTGATGTTTATGAGGTTTTGCTTCTTAATTCAGATAATGAAATAACAGAAGGCTCAAAGAGCAATGTTTTATTTATAAAGGGAAATAGAATAATATCAGCTCCTATGAAAACAATTCTAAAGGGAATAACTCGTGAAAGGGTAATGGAAATATGCAGAGAATTAGGATTTGAGACTGAGGAGAGAATGGTGAATAAAGAGGAGCTCCATGAATTTGAAGCTGCTTTTTTAACAGGGACTTCCCCAAAGGTATTGCCTATTTCTTATATAGATGATGTTAAATTTGATACAAGAAATAAGATATTGTTAAAAATAAAAGAAAAATATGAAGAGATAATACAAGAAAATATAGATTTTGCAAAACAAAATGATCTATAAAATTAGAATTTAAATTAATAAATTTGAAAAATAGAGGCATAATGAGCCTATGCCTCTATTTTATTAGAAACCTATATATTTTCACTTATTTTAATATCGTTCTTTGTAAAATAATTTTTTGGCTTTATCTTTTCATCTGATATGAAATAGTTAAAAATTGCATTGATGGAACGCCTCCCTTGAGAAATTGGATCCTGACATATGGTAAAATCCACTACGCCATTTTCTAAATATCTTTTAGTAGAAGGAACATCATCACAGGATATTATAGCTATATTGTTTTGTAATCCACTCTCAACAACAGCTTTGCATACACCTGCAACACCAGCAGCAGTTATAAATATGACATTTGTTTTTTTAAAATTACTTAAATGGTCAAGCGTAAGGGTATAAGCTATATCCATATTATCATTAGATTCAAATATATTTAAAAGTTCATAAGTTATGACTTTAGTTTTTAATGTCTTTAAAAAGCCCTCAATCCTTTCATTGTGTCCTTTCATAGACTTTGAACCTGTCACTATTAATAGTTTTATATTTT
>JAVBPQ010000134.1:0-2912 GCA_031549525.1 Clostridiaceae bacterium
ACTTCCATAGTTGCAGCATTTAACAGCTTAATCGACCAGATGGGTATCATGATTTATGGGCTTACAGTATCTGCTTTTATACTTGGGCTTATAATAATATATATTGTAACAGGTCTTGTAATCGATGAAAACAGGAACAATATATCGCTTATGAAGGTATTTGGATATAAGAAAAAGGAGATAAATAAGCTAATATTAAATAGTAACACTATAATAGTTATATTAGGATATTTACTTGGTGTTCCAGCACTTCTTTTCTCTGTAGGTGCTTTTTATCAATCCCTTACAGAAAGCTTGCAGCTTATAATCCCTGTTAAATTAAATATTTTATATATGATTTTAGGGTTCTTTGTGGTGATGATAACTTATGAGTTTGCTAAACTAATGTGCAAAAGAAAAGTAAATAAAGTCCCTATGAGCGAAGCTATTAAAGCAGCAACAGAATAGAAATAGATTTTAAAAATTGAGCTAACCTTGAATTTAAATCAAAGTTAGCTCAATTTTTTTAAAATAATATCATACCTACATAAGCAAAAGAATTTGGTCCATCATTATATGCTAGTCCTGCTTTTTTCATGATATCTGAGACATATATGCCATGTGCTTCAACTGATGAAAATGAGGTTTCTGGAAACCTGCATGGTTCATTAATGACATAGGCGCATTTTTCACAATCATTGCAGCCGCCTGCACCAAGTATAAGAAAATTACCAGTATAAGTTTTATTCATCTCTTCTTTAAGATTTTTCATGATGTTTTTAAATTTTTTGCCGCCTTCCATCATGGCATTTATATCGAAGGAATTTTTCATTTTTACAAATATCTGTATAAGAAGACCATTTTCAAATGATTTCACTCTATTTATGCAGTCAGGAGCAGTTCCGATTCCTGGTGGACACATCCAGTTTGTACCATAAGATCTGCAAATATTTTGCTCGCAGGTTGCTCTTAAATCTTCTGAAAAGATGATATCTTTTGTTTTTATAAAAGCTGTGTTATTAATTCCAAGCTCTATTGCTTTATTTATTATATCTTGCACAAAGAGTCCCCCTTATTGTAAATTCACATATAAAACTTTTAATAATCATGTTCTTGTCACATTACCATATTACACTATAACTAATAGTTAATAAAGGGGAGGAGCATATAAGTGAATAGTGTCATTCTTATTCCGGCATATGAACCAGATGAGAAATTGACTAAGCTAATTTCAGAGCTTACAAACTTGCTATTTTATAAAATAATAGTTGTAAATGATGGAAGTTCAAAAAAATGTGATAATATTTTTCATAAAATTGAAGACTCTCCTAATTGTATGGTGATATATTATGAAGTGAATAGAGGAAAGGGAGCAGCTCTTAAAACTGGAATGAAAGCGATTTTAAATATAGATGAAGATATAATAGGTTGTATTACAGTTGATGCTGATGGTCAGCATCTTCCTTCTGATATTTTAAAAATAAAATATGTATTTGAACATAATTTAAATTCCCTGATACTAGGATGCAGAGATTTTAACAAAAAGAGCGTACCTATAAAGAGTAAGATGGGAAATTTGATAACAAGATCTATATTCAAACTCTTAACTGGTAAATATGTCCAAGATACACAGACTGGACTTCGTGCTATCCCAATAGGTGCATTTGAAAAATTCTGCAATCTTAAAGGTGAGAAATATGAGTTTGAGATGAATATGTTGATTGAAGCTGCAGCTACCATGGATATAAAGGAAGTTAAAATACAGACAGTTTATATAGATGGCAATAAATCCTCTCATTTTAACCCATTTTTAGATTCTTACAGGATATATAAAGAGATATTGAAATTTTGTTTTTCATCTTTAGTATGCAGTATAATAGATGTTGCAATGTTTACAATTATGTATAATGTTTTGTGGAGGATGAAGGCATTAAACCCTATATTCTTTGCAACTTTTATCGCTCGCATAGTTTCTGCATTTGTCAATTTTACTTTTAATAAAAATGTTGTGTTTAAAAATAAAGAACCTGTAAATATCCAAATCTTAAAATATTCAGCATTATGCTGTGTTCAGATGGTATTTAGCTGGATTTTAGTAGAAACTATTTCCGCTTTAGGGCTTAGACAGGTTACCTTTGCAAAGATTATTGCAGATATCATATTATTTTCTATAAGTTATATAATACAGCATTCATTTATATTTAAAAGGGGTAATGTTAATGAAAAGACTTAATGATTTTTTTCGAAAAAAATATATGTGGTCAATTACTTTTGGTTTAGCTCTTTGTATTTTATCTACATTGGTATTGCTCGATGCTTTTGTCTTTCCTAAAGCTTATTCCGTTGTAGATTCAAATAAAGAAGATATTCAGCAGAATGTGAATATTGTAAATGCTGATAAAACATCTGATATAGATATTGTAAATATTGATAAAAAAGAGATCACTGATAATTCTTATAAGGATGATAATGTAGATATATCTATAGAAAAGGTAGAGAAAAACGGAGTAGTTTTTTACGTTGCAGATGTGAAATTATCAGATATAAGCTATCTTAAAACCGCTTTTGCTAAAAATACCTTTGGAAAAAACATCACAGAAACCACATCTACTATTGCAAAAGAAAATCAGGCTATTTTTGCGGTAAATGGGGATTATTATGGATTTAGAGATACAGGGATTATCATAAGGAATGGGATTTTATATAGGGATAACCCACGAAAGGCTCCTGATAATGATTCTTTAATAATAGATGAGGAAGGAAATTTAAAAATTGTACAAGAAGGGGAGGTCACTGGAGAATCTTTGATTGAAGAAGGGGTTCTTCAAAGCTTTTCTTTTGGTCCTGTTCTTGTAAATGATGGAGAAATTCAACAAATATCAACAACTGTGTCTAAAAGGGAAAACCCTCGTACAGTAACTAAAAGCATATAA
>JAVBPQ010000087.1:0-57865 GCA_031549525.1 Clostridiaceae bacterium
TCTAGAAGGGAGTTCAATATCACTCGAAGCCTAGCTGGAATCTTTCATATATCAAAGACTTCTGTAGAAGACTATCTTTGCATCGATAAATTGCACCCTCAAATAAAGGAAAGAGTATATGCTAAGATCATAACACTTCAAGCAGGAAAAAGCTTATCAAAGCTAGATCATGAAAAACAACTTGCTGCCCTTGCACTATTAGGAGAAGCTAAGATAAATGATATGGAGAGGATTAAAATCTTAACTAATCCTAAATATGGAAGGATACTTGACCCTGTGGCTCAGACTATGATAAATGATACATGGGATCTTAGATTAGATAGGGTTTCAAAGATGACCCCATCTAAGACTAAAATTAAACTCGATATCGAAAGAAGCGATATCGATATAACCTTTAAAGCTCTAATTTTGACAAGAAGGTCGCATGCAATAGAAGAACAAAGAGTTGATAGCTCTAATAATTATTTTAAAATATCTGTAAATAAAAAACAGATAAAAGAATATACAGATGCAGGATTAATAGATAAAGATTTAGTAGATAAGCTAAGAGAGACTAAATTTGATAAGATATTGCAGCATAAATTCTAAAAAATATTTATAAAAAAGAATCTAAACTTTTAAAAAACTAAATCCTTAAATAAAAACCATTTAAAAAAAATTTTTTGAATGAAAAAACCCACAGGAAAAGTCTGCCCTTTTGATTCTAATACATTTTATGACTTCTATCAAAAAATTCTTTAAAAATGAAAAATCTAAAACATCTTTTAAAAAATTCCCTTTTTAAGATAAATAAATATATTTTTACCATTAACTATCTATTTTTTTTACTAACCATAGTTCTATTTTATGATCTTATTAGAAAACTCAAATTTGGGCTTATAAGAGTTCTTATTTTTTTAGATTATCCTAATTAAAAAGAGACTGGTACCTTAGATTTTTAAAGTACAACACAGCCCCTCTTTTGCTAATTTTGATAAAATTATAATACAAGTCCAATTTTCTTTTTCATCTTATTTAATGTCTTATTTGCAATATAAGATGCTTTTTCAGCCCCCTCTTTATATACACTCTCTAGATAGCTCTTATCTTTCATATATTGCTTTATTTTTTCCTGAATTGGACCTAAAGCTGAACATATGGCTTCAGCCACATCTTGTTTAAAAATTCCGTATCCTTTTCCTTCATAATCTTTTTCTATTTCATCATAAGACTTTCCTGTTAGTGAAGAAAATATCTCTATAAGATTTCTAATACCAGGCTGTTCTTCTCTATGCTTTACAACTCCAATAGTATCAGTTACAGCTCTTGATATCTTCTTTCTAATCACATCCTTGTCATCCATCAATAGAATATATCCATTAGGGTTTTCACCTGACTTTGACATCTTAGACTCAGGGTTTTGAAGATCCATAACTCTCTTACCAATTTCTCCAATGTAAGGCTCTGGAATTTTAAATGTAGGAGAATAGAGATTATTAAACCTCTGAGCTAAATCACGAGTTAACTCTATATGCTGCTTTTGATCTTCTCCAACTGGAACAAGATCTGCATTATAAAGCAATATATCCACAGCCATTAGCACAGGATAATTTAAAAGTCCAGCTCCAATGCTCTCCTTTAATTTTTTAGTTTTATCTTTAAATTGGGTCATCCTAGTTAACTCTCCCATATATGCATAACAGCCTAATAACCATTGAGCTTCTGCATGAGCTTTTACATGAGACTGTATAAACAAAGTAGATTTTTTTGTATCGATGCCACAAGCTAAATAAGTAGAAATAACTTCTAAAGTCCTCCTCCTTAAATCAGCAGGATTTTGCATCACTGTTATAGCATGTAAGTCTACACTGCAATAGAAACATTCATACTCTTCTTGAAGCTTTACCCAATTTTTTAATGCTCCTATATAATTTCCAAGCGTCAAATCTCCTGATGGTTGAGTTCCACTGAAGATTATTTTTTTAACATCATCCATTTTTATCCTCCTTTAAATAAAAAAACCCTATAGCAAAGCCATAGGGCGATATTTTCGCGGTACCACCTAAATTAGTAAAATACTATCTTTATCCTTAAGGCGGAAAACCTTTTTAGCTACTATAAATTTCACTAAAAATTCTCAAAAGTCCACTTCATCCTTCTAGAATCTGCTCTTTTCCACCTAATAGAGCTCTCTTTAAGCCACAAAAAGACTACTCTCTTTTTCATCGAAATATATTAATTTATATTATCATACTTTCCAAAGTCCATGTAAATTGCAATATTCTCTTGCAAATATTATTTCTTCATCAATTTTAAAGATAGCCTCTGGTTTATCACCTGGTTTAAGATTCTTTCTATAAACTCTTGTGGGAGTATGCACTTCTATCCACTCGATAAAATGCTCAGGAAGCATAGGATGTTCTATTTCTCCAACTTTAACATGAATGCCGTCTTCAAGCTTTGAAACCACCGGAATATGCTTTTCAGTTGCAGCTTCTTTAGTATTTTCAATTAGATGCTTCATCTCTTCACCACAACAAACTAAAGTTCCACCTGAAGAATGCAAAATCTCAACTATATGTCCGCATATTTCACATTTATATACTTCTCTAAGTTGTGCCATGAAAATCCCTCCAAAAATCAATATTTTACATTAATATTATATACCAATGCAGATATTCTATCTACATAAAAAATATTTTTTTGAGAAAAATAGGATCATATAAATTTAGGAGGTATTACTATATGGACGAAAATAATAAACCGTATTTACCTAAACAGAGAGGATTTATGGAAAACAATCCAAAAACTATAAAAGCCTATTCAAAGGATAAAAAAACTTTTACAAAACTCCCTGATCCTGTTCAAGATCCAATCGTATCTATGAATATAGCTTTTAATGAATTTGACTACACAAGTGAACTCATAGAAGATACTGATCCAATAGGTCCTAAATATTAAAAAAAGAATAATTAAAGCATAGAATATGCTTTAATTATTCTCTCTTTTTTTCCTTGCTTTCTCCATGCTCATTAAAAAGTTCTTCTGAACTTCATTCTTACCAGCATATGGATCATTTGCCATATGAAAACCTATAACATTTTCATTTGAATTATAGTTTACCCTCAATCCCTCTTGAATTTGTCTTAAACTATTGAACTGATCTTTTGTTATCTCAAATCCTCTCTCACAGTTTGGACATACTAAAAAATATTTGAAACTATATGGTATAACTGGAATAAAGAACAGAGTCATCCAGGTAGTAATTCTTAAAAGTTCATATGCATGATTTTTTTCACATAATTTACAATTTTTATCAGGCAAATACCCAAAATTCTTTTTTGTTGTCTTACCAAGACCGAATAATACAATCATACAAAGCTCCTTAGATTTATATTGATTTTATGTTTCTTTATTATACTATTAAACTCAAAATCAGTCAAACAGAAAACTTGTCCTTACAAGGTAAAACGGTTAGTTATAGCTCATTTTGTAACATTTCTTCGTAGGACATTCTCCTATAAGAAAGCTTATCCTCTCCATTTTTTACAAAAATTACAGAAGGTACAGCATTTCTATTATATTGAGATGCCATAGAAAAACAATATGCACCTGTAGAAAATACTGCAAGAATATCATCACTCTTAGGTGAGTTTATAAGGCAGTTTTCTAATAAAATATCTCCTGATTCGCAGCATTTACCTGAAATGGTAACATTTTCTCTTTTCCCTTCATTTACTCTATTTGCAATAACACATTCATATTTTGCATTATAAAGAGCAGGTCTTATATTATCTCCCATTCCTCCATCTACTGAAATATACTTTCTTATACCCTCTATTTCTTTAATAGCCCCAAGCCTATAAAGAGTAGTTCCTGCTTCCCCTACTATACTCCTCCCTGGCTCTATGACAAGAGTTGGCATATCAATATCAGCAGAGCTTATTTCTTCATTATAATACTCAATTATATTTTGACACATGTCCCGTATAGTCTTTGGGTCATCTCCATTAGAATAGTATATTCCAAATCCTCCTCCTAAATTTAGTTCTTCTATAGTATACTTATACATATCCTTTATCTCTTTAATAATCGATACTAAGGTTTCAGCCTCTTCTTTAAAGGGCTTTGTTTCAAATATCTGAGATCCTATATGACAATGTATTCCCAAAAGCTTTAAATTTTTTGATTTAAGAGTTTTATCCACTGCAATTTTTAACTTATTTTCAACAATTGTAAATCCAAATTTAGTATCTGTACCTGCAGTTTTAATATATTCATGAGTGTGAGCATCTATTCCTGGAGCTACCCTTAAAAGTATATTTTGAATTTTATTTTGCCTCTTGCATTCATCTTGAAGAAGATCAAGCTCATAAAAATTATCTACTACTATTTTCCCAACTCCATATTTTACTGCCATTTCAATTTCTTCGCATGTTTTGTTGTTTCCATGAAAATATACTTTATCTAATGGAAATTCTGCTTTTATAGCAGTATATAACTCTCCACCTGAAACCACATCTAAATTTAAACCTTCTTCTTCTATTATCTTGCACATATACTTGGTTAAAAAAGCTTTACCAGCATAGGCAACTTTAAATCCTTTGTCTATGAAATTCTCTCTGTATTCTCTGCATTTTTCTCTTATGAGTTCTTCATCCATTACATATAATGGTGTTCCGTAATTTTTAACAAGATCTAAAGAAGATACCCCTCCAATATAGAGTATATCATCCTTCACTTCCATCGTCCCAACAATTTTCAAACCTATCACCTCTTTATGATATTCAAATAATATTATATGATTTCAATTTTGTTACATTAAAAATGCAAAATAAAAAATACAGCAAAGGAACATACTGTATTAATCTTGTTTCAAAATTGTATTGATTATACAATATGATTACATTAAAGTAAAGAAAAAATCAATTCAAACTGATATTAGCATAAAAACTGATCAAAATTCCTCATTCTGATCAGTTTTATAAACAGATATTTTTAGTTCATTTTAGCGTTATATTTTCTTCAAGCTCTAGTACTACTTGTTCCGGTATTATCCTCTTATTTAATATACTGCTTTCAATTTTAAGATAATTAAGATATGTTTCTTGAAGAGAATCATAGGTACAGATGGCATTTTCTAATACACAAGATATCTCCCTTGCTCTGTCTAAAGCTTCTTTAATGTCGTTTCTATGAGATAGACCAATTTGATTTAAAAAATTAGCAGTATTTACCAATGTTTGATAAGTGATAGATAATTTTGCAATAATATCTAATACTGTATTTATATCTTGATAGTAGTCGCACATAACTTTTTTTAAGGACATAAATTTATCACATCCTAACGTATAATAAAAAGTAGGGAAAATTTACCCTACTTTTATTTATATGCAAAATTATACTTAAAAATATACCTATATACACTTTTTAACTGAATTTATATATTCGTCATCTATTTCATCAAAGCACTCTGAGATACTTTTATTACTTTTTGCATTATTTCTCATGAAATATTTTTCACTCTCTATTTCAATTAAAAACTTATCAGGAACAGAAATAATCACTTTGTTACCTCCAGAAAATTATTATCTTATTCATCCCATTTAAGCAATATTTATAACAATTTATTTTTCTCTCTTGTACCCTCCATTATACCAATAGGGATAATTATGGTAATAAAAGTATGGATACCACCAATTGAAATTGTATGGAGAATATGGTCTGCGCCTTCTTCTTCTTTTTGGATTTCTTGAATTTTCAAATTCATAAACATCGTTTTCTTCAATCTCTACAGCATAATTATTAGGATATTTACAAAGAGAGCATGATTCATGTGCTTCTTTTGAAACAAAAATATTTCCGCAATTTAAACATTTATAGGTTCTCTTTTTCATATTGTTTTTATCATTTTCAACCATAGATGATAATTCTTTAAAAATATCACTATGCTCTTTTTCAACTTTAATAAGCTGTCTAAAGAAATTTGCAATATCTTCAAAGCCTTCTTCCATAGCTTCTTTTTCATATCTTCTATATAAAGTATTGCTATCTTCCATCTCATTATTTATTGAATTCTTCAAATTTTCACTCGTGCTCTTAACCAATTTTAGATATCTTTTAAATGCCTCCCTCGCATGAGCAAATTCTTCCTTAGCAATTTCAATAAAGTCCTCAGCTACATCTGTATATCCTTCTTCCATAGCTTTTTCTGCAAATAAGGAATATTTAGTAAGCGTTCTTGCTTCTCCAGAAAATGTTTTTAAAAGATTTTTTTCTGTTCTTGAACCAGATAAACTCATATATAGTTTCCTCAAAATTATTTTCATAATATTATATTTATTATAATCTAGTATGTTACTAACAACGGAACGTAAAAAAAATAAGAAGCTAAAAAATTTTAACTTCTTATTTTTTATGGTCCACTAGGGACTCGAACCCTAGGCCACATGATTAAGAGTCACGTGCTCTACCAACTGAGCTAGTGGACCTTTTTTAAATCACAATATTTATTATACCATATTTTTTAAAGCTTACAATATATTTTTCAAAGATAATATAAAAAAATTATAAATTCCTTTTTTTATGATTTTACATCAAATATTTCATCATCAAAGTAGCAAGACCGAGGAAGAAAAAGAACCCTACTACATCAGTTACAGTGGTTACAAATACAGCAGAAGCAAGAGCTGGATCTATTTTTAATTTTTTTAAAGTTACTGGAATTAAAAAACCAGATAAAGTTGCCATTACCATGTTTCCTATCATAGCAAGACCTATTATTAAACCTGTAATATATTTTCCGCTTAATAGTCCAGCATATAGTGAACTTACAAGTCCAATGGAAATACCTGTTAAAAGCCCCACTATGATTTCTTTTATTAAAATTTTAAAGCTGTTTTCTTTGCTTAATTCTCCTAAGGCAATACCTCTTACGACTAATGTAAGAGTTTGAGTTCCTGCATTTCCTCCCATACCTGCTACTATTGGCATAAGGGTTGCGAGTATGGCAACTTTAGCAATTGTGCTTTCAAATAATCCTACAACTGATGATGCTAGTATGGCAGTTAACAGGTTCACAAATAACCATGGAAATCTATTTTTATAAGAAACCATAAATGTATCATCGATTTTCTCCCCTTCTTGAATCCCTCCAAGTCTATGTATATCTTCAGTAGCTTCTTCTTCCATTACATAGATTATATCATCTACAGTTATTATGCCTACCATTGTATTGTTTTCATCCACAACTGGCAAAATTAAATAACCATATTTTTTAAATAGCATAGATACCTCTTCCTGATCCATCAAAGCAGGTACACATTTTACATTTTCGTTCATTATATCTTTAATTTTTGTATCAAAGGTATTTATAACTAAATCTCTAAGTGATAATACTCCCTTTAATTTAGAGTTCTTATCTAAAACATAAAGATAATATCCATTTGCAGAATCAGGAGCTAATTTTTGAAGATAAGCTAAAGTCTCAGCAACTGACATATATTCTTTTAATGAATAAAACTCAGTAGCCATTATACTTCCTGCGGTACTTTCAGGATAAGAGAGTATTTCCCTTACATCTTCTTTTGAATCTTCATCTAAATTTCTCAATATTTCATCTGCATGGGGTTTATCTAAGCTTCTTATGAGGTTTGCAAGTTCATCAGAATACATATCTTCTAGTATTCTATTTATCCTACCTTTAGGTATTAATTCAAGAAGTTCCTTTTTTTCATCCTCGTCTGCACAATCAAATAGATTGGTTAAATAATCATCAGGTAGTTTTTCTAATATGATCTCTTTATCTTCTTTCTCTCTTAAGTAATCCAAAAAATCTGCAGGATGTATATCATTTAATCTTTCATTAAGCTCATCAACATTTAAATGCATTAGATCTTCTTTTAAATTTTCCATAAAATTCCTCCTTTTACACAAATGAAAACATCCATGTGAGCTTTATGGATGTTCTCTATGTTTTTTAGCATATAGTGCAAGAAAATTATACTGTATAGTTAGGCATTATACCATTATATTTAAGAATTATTTCTTCTATAAGTTTTTATAGTTAATATTTTACATTAAATTCAAAATAATATCATTTAAAATTTTAATTGCTAAAATCTCTTATTCAATATAAAAAAGCTGCCATGGTGTATTAGCAGCTTTTTAATATTAGTTATTATTCATTATTGCCCATAATTTAAACTCACAGTTTCACTCATCTTCTTTTTACAATAATTAAATATATCTCTTGTGTCCTGCCATCTTTTTTCTGAAGTGCTTGAATTTAAAGTAACTATGATCAATTTTCTACTTCCTAAATCAAATGATGATACAAGGCATCTTCCTGCATTACCTGTATATCCTGTTTTTACTCCTGTTGCTTCAGGAATTATATATATTATCTTATTTATATTGTTATAGTTTCTTGTAAAATTGCTCTGAGATTTTTCTAGGGATTTTGTAGATACTATTTGATTAAACAATTCATTTTTCATAGCTTCTTTTGTTATCATGGCAAGATCATATGCTGAACAAAAATGATTTGCACTATCTAATCCATGAGGAGATTCAAAGCTTGCTCCATTTACTCCTAAAGTAGCAGCATATTCATTCATTATTTTAGAAAATCCTTCTATGCTTCCTCCTATATGCTCTGCAATTGCAACAGCTGCGTCATTTCCAGACTGAAGCATAAGTCCATAGAGCAATTCTCTCAGTGTTACTTCTTCATCTTTTTTATATCCAATTTCACATCCTGAAACCCTTGCAGATTTCTGAGAAATTACAACCTTTTCATCTAGCTTTCCATAATTTAAAGCTATAAGAGAGGTCATGATCTTAGTTGTACTTGCCATGGGAATTTGTTCATAGCATTTTTTTTCATAAATAATATCTCCAGTATCTGCATCTATTGCTATTGCAGCATAAGTATTCGTAGCTATTGGTTTTGATTTATTTTTTGCATTTATTTCAAAAGAAGAGAAAAATAAAATGTTTGTGATTAAAACAAAGACTAATATACATCTTTTCATATACAAATATAACCTGCCTTTTACTTTGATTTAATTAAATTATTGTTTCCTCAATATAAAAATAAAATACATTGTCATTTGATGTTAAAGGTCCTAAATGCTATAATTAATTCACATAAGACAAATTTAAAACTATCAGTAGGTGAACAAATTGACAAGACAACACGCATTTTCAAGAACAGAACTCCTAATCGGAAAGGATGCTCTAGATGAACTAAAGACAAAAAAAGTCGCAGTTATTGGCATAGGAGGTGTTGGAAGCTTTGCAGCCGAAGCTTTAGCAAGAAGCAGCATAGGCAAGATTATTTTAATAGATGATGATACTGTTTGCTTAACAAATTTAAACAGGCAAATACATGCTACATATAAGACTATATCTAAAAATAAAGCAGATGTTATGGCAGAACGTATAAAAGATATAAATCCTAATTGTGAGGTTAAAGTATTTAATGCATTTATATCTAAGGAAAATATTAATGAAATATTAGAAGAAGATTTAGATTATGTAATAGATGCAATAGATACAGTATCTTCAAAGATCGATATCGTATTATATTGCAAAGAAAAGAATATAAATATAATATGCTGCCTTGGTACGGGAAATAAATTAGATCCTACAAGGTTTCAAATATCTGATATATATAAAACTAAAATATGCCCTTTAGCAAAAGTAATGAGATATGAATTAAGAAAAAGAAATATAGATAAGTTAAAGGTTTTATATTCAGAGGAAGAGCCTATAAAACCAAAGCTTGATGAAACTATAACCTGCAAAGAAGGTTGTGTTTGTACAAGTGGATCAAAAAAATGCACCATAAAAAGGCAGATACCAGGAAGCATATCCTTTGTACCACCTGTTGCAGGGATGATAATAGCAGGTGAAGTTATAAAAGAGTTGATTTTATTAAAATAGAAGGGTTGATGTGTATGATGCCAAGTTTTGTTTTCAATATTTTCTTTCCAATATTTACGATAATGTTTATCACAATTTTCGGATTTTTCATTTATGGAGTAATTAAATCCATTCAGCAAAATGCAAAGAATAAAGCTTCTCCAGTGTTATCTGTTGAAGCTAAGGTTGTATCTAAGAGGATGGATGTGAGCCACCATACAACTTCTAATCAAAATATGGATCATAGTAGTTTTAGTTCATCTTCTTCATATTATTATGCTACATTTCAAGTAGAGAGTGGTGACAGAATTGAACTTAGGCTAAGCGGCAAAGAATATGGAATGCTTGTAGAAGGAGATTTAGGCAAATTGACCTTTCAGGGTTCAAGATATTTAGATTTTAAAAGAAATTTATAACATAAAAGACCATTATCCTAATCTAAAGATAATGGTCTTTTATATAATCTACATCGGTCTTGTAAACATCTCAGTCCAGAATATTCTGCCACTTCTATTTACAGCAAGTCCTACTCCTATTTTTTTAAAATTACCGCTTAAGATGTTTGCTCTATGACTTGGAGAACTTATCCAGCCTGCTACAACTGCTTCAGGTGTAGGCTGACCCATTGCAATATTTTCACCTGCGTATAAATAATTTATTCCATAAATTCTTAACATATTAAAAACGCTCCCATAAGTAGGAGATGTATGACCAAAATAATTCCTTGAAACCATGTCTTGAGATTTCATTTTAGATAGGTTCATAAGTGAAGAATCTTCAGTTAACGCAGGTAGTCCATATCTTGCTCGTTCAACATTGCAAAGGTTTATTACTCTTCTTTCAAAATCTAATGATGTCGTTTTAGATGCAGTTGCAGCTTTACTTGAAGTTTGGGACGCTGTCTTAGATGCGTTTGTAGTTGTTGGTACTTGATATGTACTTTTAACAGGAACACCATAATTATAGTATGTTCCATATGGGTAATAATAGTTTATATTTTGAGCAGATGTGGTAGTTGCACTTTTGAGCATTGTTACACATAATGCTGGTGCCATTACTAGAGTTGCTAAAACTTTTTTATGCCTCATTTTTCTACCCCTAAAACATATTTTGTTATGACAATTATATATGTATTTTTTAACATAGTCAATGAATTTTAGACCAATTAATTGTAAAATTATAGCTATATTATATATTTGTAAAAATTACTATTTTTTATCTTTAAATGTAAAAAGAGTTAAGAATTTCTTCATTAACCCTTTCTATCACTATTTTAATTTTTCTATCACTCCTCTTCTTATCTCTCCAATCAAATAAAAAGAGCCACAAATTAGTACCATATCATTTTCACTTGCATCTTCTATAGCATTTATTATAGCATCCATTGGAGCATATATACTAAATACTTCATCTTTATATTTTTTGCATATTTCATATAATTCTTCTGCATTTAAGGTCCTTGAAATATTTATTTGAGTTGTGTAAACTTTATGAGCTTTTTCTATTAAATCCTTTAAGTTCACGCTCTTATCCCTTAGCATTCCAATAACTAGATACAATTTATCATAGGAAAAGTAATCCTGGATGCTCTTAACCAAACTTATCATAGCATCCTCATTATGAGCTCCATCTAAAACCACTATTGGATTCTTATTTACTATTTCGAGCCTGCCTATCCACTTAACCTTTGAAAGAGCTCTATACATATTTTCCTTTGAAATTTTAATACCTAAATCTATGAGGGCTTCACAAATGCGTATTATCATAGCACAATTATATTTTTGATGCTCTCCTACTAAAGAAAATCGCACATCATAAATATCTTTCTCTGTTTCTATGACTAAATCTTGATATGGTTCATTTTTATATATAGTACTCTTTTTTATACAATCTTTTGTAAGATAATAAAGTTTAGCATTCATTTCTTTTGAACGCTTCTTTATTACACAAAAAGCTTCTTCTCCCTGCGGAAACAGGACAACAGGAACTCCCTTTTTTATTATGCCAGCTTTTTCATAGGCAATTTTTTCTAAAGTATCTCCAAGTACTTCCATATGATCAAGGCTTATAGATGTTATGCAAGACACCAATGGAGTTACCACATTAGTAGCATCAAGCCTGCCTCCAAGACCAGTTTCTAACACAACATAATCTACATTTTTATCATAAAAATACTGAAAGCCTAACAAAGTGATGATTTCAAATTCTGTAAGAGAATCTTCAACCTCTCTCTCAGCTTCTTCTATCTTATCTATAATATAAGAGAGGGTTTTTGCAAGGTCTTCTTTAGATATGGATTCACCATTTATAGATATTCGCTCTTCAAAGGTATCTATATAAGGCGAAATATAAAGCCCTACTTTATATCCACACTCTTTAAGTACCTCTGCAATCCCTGATGCTGCACTTCCCTTTCCATTTGTTCCTGCAATATGTATAGCTTTTAGTTTTTTGTGTGGATTCCCTAATTTTTCAAGAACCCTCTCCATTCTAAAAAGTCCAAGCTTTGCTCCAAACTTATATTTTGATTTGATCAATTCCATAGCTTCAAAATAATTCATAACTCACCTTAATAATTTATTTTTGTATTAAACTTTTACTTTATTATTTCCTTATCATCAATGATTATAGCGTATTTTTTATAAAGTTTGTCAGATTTATATGTATTTTTACGAATATATTAATGAAAATTATTTTAAATAGATTAAGAATTATTTTAAGAAAACAGGGGTGATGCAATGTTTCAAGATGAAGAATTATTAAAATTATTAGATAAAAAACCTGAAAAGGGCTTAGAGATGTTGATGAATAGCTACAATGGTCTTGTTTATACCATAGCTTACAATAATTTATATAATTTTGTATCAAAGGAAGATATAGAGGAATGCGTAAGTGATATCATTTATGAAATTTATAAAAATAGAAGAAACATTGATTTAACTAAAGGCTCCATAAAATCTTTTATATCAGTTATTTCAAAGAGAAGATCCATTGATCTCTTAAGGAAAGTAAACAAGAAAAAAAATGATATTTCCATAGAAGGCATGGAATATGAAGATATAAGATCAGAAAACCTTACTATAGAAGATAAAATTGTAAACAATGAAACAAAAAATTATTTAATAAATAGCATAAAATCACTGGGAGAGCCTGATAGCGAAATAATGATCCGAAAATATTATTTTGGGGAAAGTACTAAAGAAATATCAAAAATTTTAAAAATAAAACAAAACACAATTGATAAAAAAGTTTCTAGAGTATTATCCAAATTAAAAAATTTTTTAGAGGAGGTTTTGTGAATGGAAGATAAAATTAAAGATATATTAAATAGCCTTGATATAGATGAAACTGATGATCTTTTAAAAAAAGATATGAAATTTTCAATAGATAAAAAGACCATGAAGCATATAAAAAAATCTGTTTATTTAAAAGCTGGGCTTAAAAGAAAAAGATTTACCTTTAAAAAAGTGCTTATCTCTTCTATGATAGCGATTTTAGTTATAATGTCATCTTTTTATATAGTTGGATTTGATAATGTGGTAGCTTATATCAATAGGGTATTTAATTTTATTCCTGGATATGGAATTTTAGAGGATAATGAGGATGATAATAATTATAATAATAAAATACAATATGTGATATATAATACGACTTCTTCAGAAAATGATGATATTACTTTTAAATTAAACAATGCTATTGCCACTAAAGATAGCATTTTGGTCATGTTCTCCACTATAAAAAAGAACTATAGTGATGATATGCTTTTAAAGGATAAAGAGGAAGAATTAAAGAGATTTGCAAATGATAAACCATTTAAGAGAAATATATCTCTACATGTTAATGGCAACAAATATTCTGAATACTCTGGTTCCACAGGAGGAGGCGGAAAGGAAGAAATAAGCACATTTAATTATTCTTTAATTCCTAGCGATATCAACTTAGATAATGTATATAAGCTTGAGTATGAGGATTACAATATCTCTCTAGAATTTAAATTAAAGAAAATCCAATCTTTTAACAATATTGAAGACATAGGGTCTACAGATTACAATAATGATATTTCTATTACAGCAGTACCAACCTTTAGTGATAAAAAGCTTGAAGTTAATTTATATTCAATAAATAATAGCAGATATCACATTGATTCTTACTGCAAGTTTACTAACAGAGGTTACAATGGCAAGGATATGAATCTTGAAACAGATAGTGGTATAAAGAATTATATTATGCCAGATTCTACCTGGGATGGATATGGGAAATTTGAATTTGATATTGAACCTAAAGACAAGAGTTTTATTTTAAAAATACCTTATTTACTAGTAAATAGCTCTGAAGATCAAAATATTGATATTAAAATCCCTAAGGATAATGAAAAAATTACTATAAATAAAAGAATTGATTTTAAAGATTCTTCTATGATAATAGTGGATGTGGAAAAAGTGACTACTGATAACAGCTCTGAGTATGGCGATATTAAAATGAATATAAAGTATGAAAATAAATATGATAATATCATCATGAAAGGAGCAAGCTTTAATAGAATAAACTACTTTGGCAGACTTTTAGGAGGAGGTTATTCCAGCCTCATAGACGACAACGATATACTTACCACTGTTTGGTACGCTTTAGATAAACAAGATAAAGGCACATTAAGGCTTAAAGTCTCAAATCCATCTTTTTATTTAATCGATGAGTATATGCTTAAATTTAATAGATAAGATAAGGGAGCATTGATTCTCCCTTAAATTTTTTTAAAACACCTTTGTTCCATATTTGCTATCTTAAAATTATAGTAGTATTGCATATAAAAATAGTTTAAAATATTATAAACACTAATAGAAAAGCTTTATATTTTATAGATGACAAATAGAGTGTAAAAATATAACAATTCTATTTAATAATAAAGAACATGTAATTTTTAGGGGGTGTAAGGAATGGTTAATGACTTAGCTGCATTAGAACGCAATATAGTATTTATTGGTGGTCATTCGGACCTACAAGCTAAATTAAAAAAGATATTTAACTTTACTTTCATATCCACAGACGTTTTAAATTTTAATGTAATTAAAATAAAAAATGCAAAATATGTGCTCTTATATACTCAATACTTAAATCATTCTATATACAACAAAGTAATGAATAATTTAGGTGACAAGAAAAAACTAAGAATAATAAAAGGTGCTCATAATCCTAAAATTCTTAGCCAAAAGATTAGAATTGCGATTATTGAATGTATTTAATATAAAGCTTGCTATATAAAAAGGTATAAGTATTTAAACTTAAATACTTGTACCTTATTTTCTACACTGTTCTGCTAAGTCAACAGTTTTCGCAATAAATGCTATTTAACCACTCACTTGTTAAAGTTTTAAATATTTCTACCTGCTCAATTTGTAGATTATGCCCTGCCCTATCTACTATACAAAAAGTACATCTTGTGTAATTATCTAATATATTCATAGCATCCTTATATCCTACTGAAGCATCTTGTTTTCCAAGCAAAAATAAAGCTGGTTTATGAAATTTATTTTTATCTACATCAAATGAAAATGCATAATGCTTAGATCTTATATTTGTCAAAAATAACATATCACAAATTTCAATACCAGGAAGTATATCGTTTAAATATTTATCTAAAGAATCCTTTGTTTCTAGTACAGCCATCTGCCTAAATCTCTTTGCATCTCTTTCATTAATTCTGCTCATAAGCTCATCATCTTTTAAAAGCACAACTCTCTTAGGCAAATTTCTAAGTGAAAAATCTGGTATAATAACAGGGCATATAAACATAACACCTTTTACAAGCTCTGCTTTTTTATATATAACTCCCCTTGCAAGATATCCTCCATAAGATTCAGATGCTATCAAAAACTCCTCATTTGGTATTATTTTTTCAATAAATTCTAAAACCACGTTAAGCATATCATCTGAGCTTCTAATCCAATGCTCTCCATTTGTCTTTCCCATACCTGGAAGATCAAAGTAAATCCTTCTAAATCCTTGGATTTTAGCAAAAATGGGTTCCATACACCCCTTCATAAGCCTTAAATCAGAATAATATCCATGAAGCATTATTATAGGGATACCTTCATCATATTCTTCATAATTTATAGTTATATCGTTTAATTTACATTCCAAAATATCAACTCATTTCTTTTTATTTTTATCAAAAGAAAAATCTAAAACATTGGAGTAAAATACTTTTATAGAGTTTTGATAAATTTTTGATGTAAATATATTATCAAAAAATATTATATTTTACCATTGCGAATACAATCAAAGATATAAGATAAAATTGTTTTCATAGATAAAGAACTATCTGTTTCCTCTCCTTCTTGGAAATGTGCATATTGAATTAAATATGTGATAGCAACCCTCATCATCATTTCTGCAGCAAGCAATGTATTTACCTTAGGTATCTTTTCATTTTCTATTAATATATCTAATATATTCTTAATATTAGTCACTCCACCAGTAATAGCATATTTAGTCCAAAATTCATTTGCATGTTTTTCGTTAAATTGTTCAATCATAAATATGCGGGTAATTTTTCTCATTAAATCATTTGTACTTTTAGAAAAGGGTATAAATATTTCATCCATCACTTCATCAAATTCTTTCCCCTTTAATAAAACCTTTAAAGTCTCATAGTCTGCATAAGCTCTAAAAAACTTATTATTATATTCTTTCATAATAGTAAGCATGATATCCTCTTTACTTGCGAAATGGTTATAAATAGATGAAGATTTTATTCCCACACATTTTGCAAGCTCTCTTATTGATACACTTGCATATCCTTTTTCAGAAAATAAATCTATTGCAGCTCTTATAAGTAAAGCTTTTGTATTTCGAACCTCCACAAAAACATCTCCATTCCAAACAAAAATATTTTCGAAATATTTAGAAGTAAATTTTTTATTTTCGAAATATTTCGAATAAAATATTTCAAAAAAATATTTCGAATAAAAATATTTTCGAAATATTTCTAATAAAAAGATTAAATTATTCTTCTTTATAAGCATAATCATAAATTTTATATATACTATCTTATTCCATTATAATATAAATTCTTCTTATGAATTTTAAAGATATTTTAAGATTAACGGATGTATTATGCATAATGACGTTTTTTATTGTTTTTGACAGTTTGAAAATATATAATATACAGAATTAACTATAAATATAATATATCATAAATCTTAATTATAATTATATACTAATTTTCTATATAATCATCATATCTATAATAATTTTAAATTTAAATTTTTTATTAAAGATAATATTTATGGAAATTGGGTATCCTTATAAAAATAGACAACCTCAAACTATTGATACTCATAATTCTTATAAACAATAGGACTTAATTTTATCATTTTAGTAAAGCTTAAAATTTTTTCATATATTATTATGTTATTATATTTTAAACTAAAATTAATTAGAGGTTTCTAATAGAAAGGAGACGCTGCTTTCCTCCACATATCTAAAGATAGTGCTATCCAGCAGCAAAGTTTGATGAAAAAATCTCATTTATTTAAAATAATATTTACTTTATATCTATTGATTTTAATGTCTACACAAAATTTAAATACTATAAATGTCACTACTAATAAGACTGCACCAGGATCACTTCCAATTGGTACTGCAAATTATCCTATACCAAGCAATGCCATATATGTGTCACCTTCTGGAAATGATAATTCAAAGGGTACAAAAGATTCTCCTCTTAAAACTGTAGCTATGGCTTTTAAAAAAGCTGTGGATGGTTCAGTTATTGTATTGCGCAAAGGAGAATATAATGAAGGTGCTTATACAAATATTCTTGATGAAAAAGTTAAAGTTTTTCCAACACCTAATAAGATAGGAGTTACTATACAAGCTTATCCAAATGAAGCTGTGTATTTTGATGGCTCAATTCCAGTAACTAATTGGCAAAAAATTGGTACTGTATGGGTTCACAATGATTGGAACGTACAATTTAAACATAATCCACTATATAGTATAAAGATAATAGAAGATGATCCTAGAGAAAATTGGGGAAACATAGATGAAAGTAACTACCCAATGGCTCCCTATCCAGATCAGGTCTGGATTAACAATGTAGCACAAAAGCAAGTTAAAACTAAAGAAGAAGTATCTTCTGGAGCATTTTGTATAGATTATGAAACTAAGAAAATTTACTTAGGAGATGATCCAAATGGTAAAGAAGTCCGTGCAAGCAACCTATCTACTGCCTTTAGTGTAGTTGGTAAAAACACTAAAATCCTTGGTATAGGTTTTAGGCGTTATGCAACTTCTGTTCCTGAAATGGGTACAGTCAATGTATATGCAGACGGCTTCTTTATTGAAAACTGTGAATTTTCTGATAGTGCTACTACTGGTTTATCAGTATCTTCAAAAAATTCAACGATAAAAAATGTAACATCCCGTAATAATGGTATGCTTGGAATACATGCAAATACATGCAATAGGCTTAAAGCTGATAGTTTATCCATAATAAATAATAATACTGAACACTTTAATATGGGACCTATATCAGCAGGGATGAAAGTAACTCATGCAGCTGACATTACGGTATCAAATAGTGAGTTTATTAATAACGAAAGCAACGGCTTGTGGTTTGATGAAGATTGCTATAATGTTAATATAGTATCTAACTATTTTTCTAAAAATAACAAAGGCTTAGTCTTTGAATTATGTTCAAAATCAATAATTGCAAATAATAGATTTATAAACAATCATGTAGCAAGATATCCTGAAAATCACTCCTCTGGAATACTAGTCATGAGTTCAGATGACGTGAAGATTTGGAATAATTCAATAGTTGGCAGTGAATTGCCTCTGCAAATTAAACAAGACAATACTAGAGAGCCAAAAAAGAATAGAACATGGAAATTGCCAGAAGGCGTCCCTAACTTAACATGGAAAGTTGATAATATAAATATAATGAATAATATAATTGCTCGACCTGTAAAAGGTAAATATGGAGGGGTTTTTAGTCTACAAGATAGCAAAAAGCTTGGCAATGAAATAGGCATAACATCTAATGGAAATGTGTATCATCGCACTCTAGCATCTGATAATAAAACTTTAATCCAGTGGTCTTTGACGAAGCAAAATGCAAAATGGTTGAATTTTGAAAGCCTTGAAGACTTTAAAAAATCAACCAATCAAGATTCTAAATCTATAGAGCTAACTGGATATGACCCTATTGATGCTAATGGCTTTGCTTCCATAGATATTCAAAAAAAAGCAAATACAGTTGCTGTAGCTATACCAAGAGATATTGCAAGCGTTTCAGGTCTTCCTGCTGGCAAATTGATTATTGGTCCTATAAAAAATGTAGAGTGAAATACCATTAATTCACTCTATCTTTTTAAACTTATTTTATATTTTTGTTTACTACTATGTGGCTTATCTGGTATAGTCATTTCTATAAATCCTGCTTTTAATGCGGGATTTAAATAATTATTCCTAAAAGAAGGCTTGTGCCTTAGCCCTATTTTTTCCATTAATTCTGTTGCAGTAAATGCTCCATCTTTCATACAATCAAGCAACTTTTTAACTTGATCGCTTACTTGATCGCTCACTTGTACGGTAACTTGCTTGGTCTCTTCAACTTCTTTTAGTGAATCAAATATTGCACCTACCATGAATTCAACAAATTTACCAGAATCAGCTTTGTGATCACATTCACCAAGTATTTGATAATACTCTTCTTGACATTCTCTAATCAATGTTTCAATTGGTAGCCAACCAAATAAAGAATTCCACTTATATAATAATAAGGTTTGCCACATCCTTCCCATTCGTCCATTTCCATCTGCAAATGGATGAATAAACTCAAACTCATAATGGAATACGCTGCTTTTTATTAAAGGATGTGCATTTGTAGTTTTAGTCCAATTTAACAATTCATTAATAAGATTGGGTACTCTTTCAGAAGGTGGCGCCATATGAATCAATTTATCACCTGCAAACACGCCTACCCCCCCATGCCTAAATACTCCTGCTTCTTTTGTTAATTCATTCATCAATATTTTATGCGCTTTTAATAAATCATTTATCGAAAAAGGATTCATTTGAAGTAAAATTTCATATGCTTCAAAGGCATTTTTTACTTCACATATTTCATTTTGAGGTCCTAATACCCTTTTGCCATTGATAATATCTGTAACTTGATCTAATGATAGAGAGTTATTTTCAATAGCAAGCGAAGCGTGAATTGTTTTTATACGATTATCTCTGCGCAATTTGGGATTATTATTCATAGTATCATTTATTTTTATCTTAGTAATAATTTCAGTAATATTAGAAATTAAATTTACAGTTTTGTCTGTAATAGTGTAAGGAGGAATGTATCCTTTCATCGTAGTTAACCCCTTTCATGTATCTAGGGTATTCACTTAAAACATATTTTTTTCATAGCCTCATTTATATCACAAGGCAATTGTCCTTTAAATTCCATAATCTTTCCTGTCTTTGGGTGTAAAAATGAAAGGAAGTAGGCATGAAGAGCTTGCCTTTTAATAATATCCAAATCATCACTTTCACCATATAATTTATCTCCATATATTGGATGACCTAAATGGCTTAAGTGAACCCTTATTTGATGAGTTCTTCCAGTCAAAAGCATAACCTCCAAAAGTGATGCATCTTTAAATTCCTCAATCACCTCATATTTTGTGATGCTACTTTTACCCCTTTCATCTACAACCCTTTTAATAACATCATCATTTTCTCTAAATATAGGAAGATCGATAATTCCTGTTTTATCTTTAAAGGTTCCATGGCAAAGAGCAATATATTTTTTTATAAAATCCTCAGTTTTCATCATATTAGAAAAATAAGAATGGGTAAATTGATTTTTAGCAGAGATAACAAGACCTGAAGTATCCATATCCAGTCTATTTACAAGCCTTACAATGGTATTCTCACCTTTTTTTCTATAGTGATATATAAGGCCATTTGCTAAGGTTCCATTAAGATGAGATTTTGTAGGATGCATTACAAGATTTGGAGGCTTATTTACTATGATAAAATCCTGATCTTCATAGATGATATCAAGCTCCATTTCATTTGCCTCGATTTCCTGCTTCTCATCCTTATCTAAAAAAATCTCAACTTTATCTTCTAATTTTAGTTTATAATTTAAAAGCTCAACCCTATCGTTTACAAATATATTGTGATTTTCTGCAGAATGCCTAATAAATCTAGATGATAAATCCTTACATTCTTTTAAATAAAACCTCAGCTTCTTCCCTTCTCCTATTTTATCTACTATATATATAAGTGAATTATTCATATGCTTTCGCCTCTTAAACCGATATAAAAATTTCTGCACTCTATGGATTTTGGATGAATGCACCTTCTCTTTTTAACAAGCCTCACGATTTCCATATCAAAATACATGATTATTGTCTCCTCTAAGTCTTTAAATGCCATATCCCTAAGCTCGACTGCCCCTTCAAAAACCCTTCCTTCCTCTACCTTATCAGAAACAAAGATGATCTTCTCAAATAGGCTCATAGAAGGTCTGCCAGTTGTGTGAAATTCAATAGCATTTAAAATTTCTTCATCTCTTATATTAAATTTTTCTCTTGTAATAAATGCACCTACATTTGCATGTATTATTCCATAAAAGCAATAATCTATCTTTGAGATTAGGTCATTTTCTTTAGAAATCCTGATCAATTCATCCTTATTAAAATCTTTAGCACAATCATGAAGCAAACCTGCTATTTCTATTTTATCTACGTCAGCATCGTATAAGCTTCCTAATTTAAGTGCCATATCCTTAACTCTCATGGTATGATTTAACCTATATTCAGATAGATTATCTTTTAAATATTTAAGTATTAAATTTTTATCCATGACAAACCTTCTTATAGATATAATTTATTTTCCTTTATATATTTTAATGTATCTTGTGTAACAAAAGGAGTGCTTTTACCTTCCTTTATCAATTGTCTTATGGCAGTTGAAGATATATCTAGCCTTGGAACATCTAATATATCTATTTTCCCATTATACTCACCTAAAAGCTTATCTTTTTTTAAAATTAAATCCTTCATCTCTTCCTCTGCTCTAGGATATACTAAAACATAGACGCTTTTAAGTATTAATTCAATGTTTTTCCACAATGTAAATTCTAAGAGGGAGTCTCCTCCCATCAAAAAATACCACTCAACATCTCTTTCATTATTTTCAAACCAGTTGATGGTTTCAAAAGTATAGTTTATTCCACCTTTATCTATCTCATAAGTATTTATTGTAAAATTAGGTTCATTATCTATGGAAAGTTTTATCATATTTATTCTATGGGAAGATGAAGAAATATCATTATTAATCTTATGCGGAGGAATAGACGCTGGCAAAAATATTATTTCAGATAAGGATTTTTGATACATAGCTTCATAGGCTACATT
Organism: Clostridiaceae bacterium; assembly: GCA_031549525.1. Taxonomy (GTDB): domain Bacteria; phylum Bacillota; class Clostridia; order Clostridiales; family Clostridiaceae; genus WQUF01. The sequence goes on from JAVBPQ010000087.1 coordinate 22,332, forward strand.
TAAATGTGCTATATGTATAGGGTCGAATGTACCTCCAAATATGCATTTTTTCTTCATGGAAAAATTAAATGGTGTATTCAAACTCGAAATCATTTAATCTTACCATATCCCCGTCTTGTATACCCATCTTCTTTAATTCATCCATTACGCCTTTATTTTTTAATACCTTATGAAAATAAGTTAAAGAAGTTGGGTTATTTATATTTACTGCCTGAAAAAGCCTATCTACAAAACTTCCTGATATTATAAAAATATCATTTTCCTTTGATATCTCATATGTAAAGTGCTTTTCCTCCTTTTGATAAATTTCCTCTTCTTCATATAATTTATTATCCTTTGGAATGCTCTTTAAAATTTCAGAAGCTTTTTTAAGAAGCTCTTTTACACCTGCCATAGTAGCTGCTGATATCTCAAAGATGGTTTCTTGTCCAAGGGATTTTAACTTTTGTTTTACATCTTCTATCTTATCTTTTTCATAAACTAAATCTGATTTATTTAAAGCAACTATTTGAGGTTTATCCCAGAGCTTTAAACTATACTTTTTAAGCTCTTCATTTATGATCTTATAATCTTCAATAGGATCTCTTCCTTCAAACCCTGATACATCGATCATATGTATTAAAAGCCTAGTCCTTTCAATATGTCTTAAAAATTGTATACCAAGCCCAACACCTTCTGACGCCCCTTCTATTATTCCTGGGATGTCTGCTATTATAAATGACTCTACACCCTCAACATCCACCACACCTAAATTAGGAGAAAGAGTTGTAAAATGATAATCAGCTATTTTAGGCTTTGCTTTTGTCACTTTTGACAATAAAGTTGATTTCCCCACATTGGGAAAACCTATAAGCCCTACATCTGCAAGTAGCTTTAATTCAAGGATTATCTCTCTTTCTTCTCCTGGCATTCCAGGTTCAGCAAAATCTGGCGCCTGCCTTATGGGAGTTGTAAATTTTACATTTCCTTTTCCGCCTTTTCCCCCTTTTGCTACTACATATTCCTCATCATCCTCTGATAGGTCTGCCATTACCTTGTTTGATGCTACATCTCTTATTATGGTTCCAACAGGAATTCTTATTATGATATCCTTTGCATCTTTTCCATAGCATTTTTGACCCTGCCCATTTTCTCCATTATCAGCAACAAATTTTTTCTTATATTTAAAATCAAGGAGAGTATTTATATTTTTATCTGCAATAAAGATTACACTTCCGCCTCGTCCTCCATCTCCTCCATCTGGTCCGCCTAAAGGAATATACTTCTCTCTCCTAAATGAAATTGCCCCATTTCCCCCATTACCCGATTTTACAAATATCTTTGCAATATCAATAAGCATATTTTTACCTCTTTTTTTAAAGTATTTTTAAATAATTTTAAAGCACCCTAAGGGTGCTTTATAAATCTTATGCTATCTCTGTTTGTTCTGGATAAACTGAAGCTTTCTTCCTTGTTTTTCCAAATCTTTCAAATTTGACAATTCCATCTACTTTAGCAAATAAAGTATCATCTTTGCCTACGCCTACGTTTGTACCAGGATGTATTTTGGTTCCTCTTTGTCTTACAAGTATATTTCCTGCAAGAACAAACTGTCCGTCTCCTCTTTTAACTCCAAGCCTTTTAGCATGGCTATCTCTTCCATTTCTAGTGCTACCTGCTCCTTTTTTAGATGCAAACAACTGAAGATCGATTTTAAACATCAAAAGCACCTCCTAATTTAACAATCTAATATATATTCTATAGTTTTCTTCTTCTAATAATTTATTTATCGTAGTTTCCATGGTCTTCAATAAAACCTGGCAATTTATTATCTCTTTTTCAATTAAATTTGAAATATCACATTTTACATAACCACTTCTAACTTCATACTTAACAGGATATCTTAAAACATCTCCTATGCCATAAAGTGTGGATTGAGCAAGCATGCTCACTGCTGAACATACGATCTTATCTTCTGTCACCTTGCTCCTAGTTTTAGTATTTGCATGACCCTCTATTTCAAATCCAGTTAAATATGTCTCTTCTTTTAAAAACTTAACAGATACCATAAATATTACTATCCAACTATTTCTTCAATTTGTAACTTTGTATAGCTTTGTCTGTGACCAGTTTTCTTTCTATAATGCTTTTTAGGCTTATATTTCATAACTATTATTTTTTTAGCTCTTCCTTGAGATATAACCTTAGCCACTACCTTTGCACCCTTAACTGTTGGGTTTCCAACTGTTATATTTTCATCATCATAAATAGCTAAAACATCTGTTAAATCTATAGTTGAATCAACATCTGCCTCAATTTTTTCGACATAAACAATATCATCTTTAGATACTCTATATTGCTTTCCGCCAGTCTTTATAACTGCATACATTTAAATACACCTCCTTAATCTACGGATTCGCCTTAAGGGTGAGAAATTCTCTTAAATACCCTTTTAGTGCGATAACATTAGTATTCTATCATAATTTTAAACAAAAAGTAAAGAAATTAAATAATTAAGCGTAAAATTAATGTCTAATTCTTTAATAATACCCTCAAATATTTCTTCTTTCCAACTCTAACAAGGGCTGAATTTTCTATAAAATCATCTTCACAAAGTGTCTTTTTTACATCATTAACTTTGTTATTATTTAGTATAAGCCCACCTTGTTCTATTACCCTTCTTCCTTCAGACTTTGTAGGGATCATCTTTCCTTCTAAAAGTACATCAAGTAAACTTTTTCCTAAAGAATCAGCAGTGATTTCAAAAGATGGAACATTATCCATGTTTTCTCCTTTTGAAAAAAGAGCCTCTGCTGCATCCTTAGCTTTTTTTGCTTCCTCTTCACCATGAATTATTTTAGTCACTTCATAGGCTAATATGCTCTTTGCTTTATTTATTTCGCTCCCTTCTAATCTTCCTAACTCTCTCACTTCATCCATTGGTAAAAATGTTAAAAGAGCTAAACATTTTTTTACATCTGCATCATCTATATTTCTAAAATATTGGTAAAAATCATGTACAGAAGTCTTATCTTTATCCAGCCATATAGCACCATTTACTGTTTTGCCCATCTTTTCGCCCTGACTATTTATAAGCAAAATAGTAGTAACAGCATAGGCAGCTTTTCCTTCTTTTCTTCGTATAAGATCTGCTCCGCTTAGTATGTTCGACCACTGGTCATCTCCTCCGAATTGGAATGTACAATCATATTTTTTGTTTAATACTAAAAAATCGTAGCTTTGCATTATCATGTAGTTAAGCTCAAAGAAGCTAAGACCTCTTTCTAATCTTTGTTTATAACATTCTGCTCTAAGCATATTATTTATGGAAAAATGCACTCCTATCTCTCTTAAGAATTCCACATAATTAAGATTTAATAGCCAATTTGCATTATTATCTACTATAGCCTTATCAAAATCGATAAACTTTGAAATCTGCTTTTTAAATATCTCTCCATTTTTATCTATATCTTCTTTTTTAAGCATCTTTCTCATATCGGTTTTTCCTGATGGATCCCCAACCATGCAAGTACCGCTGCCTATTAAAACTATAGGTGTATGACCATATTTTTGCAAATATGACATAACCATAAGCTGTATAAAACTACCGACATGTAAACTATCTGCAGTTGGATCAAATCCTATATAAAATGTAATTTTCTCTTCATTTAAAATTTTTCTTATCTCTTCTTCATGAGAAAATTGCTTTAAATATCCTCTCTCTTTTAAAACATCAAAAACATTTTCCATAGAGGCACCCCTTTCATTTTAATATTTATAATTATACAACGAAAAAATTTATTATCAATAAAAATAAGAGCTTTGCCCATTAAAGCAATAGCTCTCATTTCATTATTGTGCTGTTATTTTTTGAGCGGTACCTATAGCAGGTTCTGATTTAGTTAAAACCCCATTGTAAACCACTGTTACAGTGGCACCAACTCTTAAATCTCCCGTTATCATTGTATCTTGTGTAATTTTAAATAAAATCCTTTGACCATTGCCAAAAACCAATACTTCTTGTTGACTTAATTGCTCAACAGCTCCAGTAAATTTAGCTTCACTACCTGGAATTTTATCACAAGCTGTAGCAAAAAGCATAACTCCTAATACTAAAAAGACTAATAGTTTTTTCATATGTACCTCCTAATTTCATATTATAAAATTAGGATTAGTTAAAAAAAAAAATTTATTCACTTAAATCGTCATTTTCTTTACTATACTTTATTTGGTCATCATCAAAATCAACTTTATAAGTAAAAGAATTATCTTCTTTCTTTAAATTATTAACATTTATTTTATCCTTTATTTTATAAAACATATTTCCTGTGGCATCTTTAGCTTTATTAACTGCTTTTTCACTTACATCCTTTACGTCAGAAATTTTCTTCTTTATTTCATCTGATGCTCCTGAACCTTTATCTTGCACAGTGTCTTTAATCTTATTCATACCATCTACAGCTTTATCTTTTATCTCATAGGATTTTGTCTTTATATTTTCTCCTACTTCCTCTGCTTTTGTCTTTATGTTGTCGCCCATTTCACCTGCTTTAGTTTTTATATTATCTCCCATTTCGCCTGCTCTTGTCTTTATAGTTCCTGAAACCTCATCAGCTTTTGTCTTTATGGTTTCTGAAACTTCGCCAGCTTTTTCTTTAAGAGTACTCATGTGCTCTCCAGTCTTTTCTTTTAGATCTGCACCAACGCTCTTAAAGATTCTATTCACTTCCTCTACTGATCCATCTTCTTTAACGATTTCTATTTTAACAGAAGTCACACTTCCAACTATAATCCCTGCCCATAAAAACACAGGGCTTATTATGCCAAGTATGAATGCAACAGATAAGCCTACATTTACAGGAACTTCAAAAAACTTTTCTCCATCTTTTTTTATAACTATTTTAGTTACATTTCCTTTTTCGAGTTTTTCTTTTAATTTGCTCATTATCTCGTCTTTATTAACTTTACTACTTGCTTTATCTCTTTTTACTTCTTCTTCAATGAGAACAAGAGCATCTACTACATTACCACTTGCTTTGTCAAGATAATCTTTTGCATATTGATAGCTTACTCCAGACCTTTCCCTTACTATATCAATTTTTTCTAAGGTAATTTCACCCATTTTTTTCACTCCTTATTTATATAATTTAATAATTCTAAGCTCTTTGGTACCTTTATAAAATTTAATTTTATATTCTTATTTAAAATTTTTTCTAATTCATCTTTAATTATACCCTGAATTCTCAATTTATAAAGGGATTTCATAGGATTTTCTAAAATATATTTTATAATTTTCTTTAAACCTTCCGAAAAATTATCTAGCTCATCTATACCAAATCCTTGAAAATATAGGAGTTTTATTTCAAATATCCTTGCTAAGGTTTCTACTTCCATTATATCAAGCTTTAATAGGTACATAGCTGTTATAAATTCTTTAAACAATAAAATATTTTCCTCTCCGCTTAAACAGGATATATCTATAAGCTCGCATAGATATGAAGCATATGTAAGTTTTGTTAAGTCTTCAGTAAATTGCCTGAAAGCTTCAATGCAAAAAGCATCTTCTAAAACATACATACTCTTTCCTTTATATAATATAAACTCACCATAGACAAAATCGTTGGTTGAACTGAAAAACTTGCTGTTATTTTTCTTTGCACCCCTTGCCATTACTCCTATTTTGCCAAACTTATCAGAATACATTGTGACAATTCTATCATTTTCTCTATATTCCATAGATTTTAATACAATTCCAACTACTTTTGATTTACTCATTTACATTCCTATTTATATCCAAAATCCCTTATAAAAGTATTATCGTTGCGCCATTCTTTTCTAACCTTAACCCATACTTTTAAAAATACTTTTTTATCAAGCAATCTTTCAATCTCTTGCCTTGAGTAAGTGGATATCCTTTTTAACATATCTCCATTTTTACCAATTATTATCCCTTTATGACCATCCTTTTCGCATATTATTTCTGCTTCAATTTTTACAATATTTTCTTTATCTTCCATAGAAACAATATCTACAGCTATTCCATGAGGTACTTCTTCAGAGAGTAGTATCAACGCTTTTTCTCTTATCATCTCGCATATTAAAAATCTCTCTTTAGCATCTACAATCATATCATCAGGATAGTATTTTGGACCTTCTTGCATATAATTTAATATTATTTCGAGCAATTTATCAACATTCTTTCCTTTTAAAGCAGAAATAGGTATTATCTCTTTAAAATCAAATTCTTTGGAATAATTTTTTAGAGATTCAGCTACACGAATTTGATCATTTTCATCTATTTTATTTACGATAAGTATTACAGGTATATTTTTATCAAAACCTTCTAAGATAGTTTTATCCTGATCTCTCATATTTATTTCAGGAGTTGTTATAAATAATATTAAATCAACATCGCTCTTAACTTCTTTTGCTTTTTTTACCATATACTTTCCAAGATTATTCTTTGGAGTATGCATTCCTGGAGTATCTATAAATATTATCTGAAAATCATCTCTTGTGAGTATTGCATTCATATTTTTTCTAGTAGTTTGTGGTTTATTTGAAACAATGGCTACTTTTTGATTTAAAAGAGAGTTAATTAAAGTTGATTTACCTACATTTGGCCTCCCTATGACTGACACAAATCCAGATTTAAACATAATCATCCTCATCCTTAAGATCTTCTTTTGTAAATGCTCCTGGCATGATATCATCTAAAGTTTTTACTATAAAATCATCTATGCTCTTTGCAATTATGATCTTGCAATTTTTTTTGCAAAACTCAAGAAGAACTTGTCTGCAGATACCACAGGGAAATGTATATCTCTCTAAACTTCCTACAACACAAACAGCTTGAATATTCTTTTTTCCTTCTGAAACTGCTTTAAATATAGCTGTCCTTTCTGCACAATTTGTTGCACCAAAGGAGGCATTCTCTATATTACATCCTGTATATATACTGCCATCTTCTGTTAAAATAGAAGACCCTACTTTAAAATTAGAATATGGCACATATGCAAATTCTCTAGATTCTAGTGCTTTTTTTATAAGTAATGTTGTATCCATAAAACCTCTGCTTTCTATATTTTTCATTAAAATTTAAAGATTAAAAATAAAATGGAAGTTATTATCGTTCCTAAAAGTGCACCTACTATGACTTCCCATATGGTATGTATCTCTGCATCCACTCTGCTTTGTGACACTATTAAAGCCATGGTGTAAGAAAGTGCTATTACCATAGGTTCTTTTACAGAAAAAGCAATTATAGTTGCAAGGGAAAATGCAAGAGTACTGTGACCGCTTGGCATACCTCCTCTTAGAGGAGTTCCTTCTCCTATTATGCTCTTAAAAGTTATAGTTACTATAAAAACTATTAATAAAACAAAAAATACAAAGGAAGAATTTTTAGACCTTATTGCATTTATTACAGCAAAGTTTATGCTGCTTAATTTATCCCCAAATATTATGTAGCCTATAAAAACTGATGCAGTAGCAGCAACTAGTACAGCACCTGCTGCGGCATCCTTTGCCCGCTTTGCAAGAGGATGGTAATGTTGAGCTGTAAGATTTACAATGTGTTCAAGTGCAGTGTTTACAAGTTCTGCAAACATCACAAATGCAATACACAAAACCAATATCATCACTTGAAAGGATGAAACATCAAAAAATAAACACATCATCATTACTATAAATGCACTGACCATGTGAATTCTCATATTAGTCTGGCTTCTTACAGTCTCTACTATTCCTATAAATGCATTGTTAATGCTCGTCATCAATCTCTTTAGCATAAACTAAACCTCAAAAAAATCTCTCAAAAGATCCTCTTCTCTTCCCCTCATGATCTTTTTATCTAAATCTAAAATATGATCATAACCTAAAAGATGCAAAAATGAATGAACTGTGAGATAGCAGAATTCTCGAATTAAGGAAACACCAAATTCCTCACTCTGCCTTTTCACTTTATCTTTGCAAATTAAAATATCTCCTAAATACAATAGATCATCAATTAAATATTCACGTTCAAACTCATAACCTATATATGTATCCTTAAAAGTTTTCCCCTTTTCATAATTTAATAATGGAAAACTTAAAACATCAGTAACTTTATCTATTTTTCTATATTTATTATTTGCTTCTCTAATAAATTCCTCATCACAAATTATTATTTCAATATAATAATCTAATTTTACTCCTTCTTCTTTAAATAAGACACGAGCTAAACTCTCTGCTAATTTTTCATACTCCTCTGGAATATCATCTTTATCTGTTCTAATATCAAAATTAATCAAAATAAACACCCTATTCAACTAATTTTCTAGTTTCTTTTGGATATTCTACTCTCTCATGATATACTCCCACTAAGACATTGCAAAAGGCTTCCTTTATTTTTCTTAAATCCCTTAGAGTAATAGGAGAATCATCAAATTGCCCTTCATCCAAGCGGCTTTTTATGATAGAATCTATTGTTGAAAGTATATTTTCTTTAGATTTTACTTTAAGAGACCTTACAGTTGCTTCAACAATATCTGCCATCATTATTATAGCAGATTCTTTAGTCTTTGGAATCCTACCTTTATACCTAAAATCATCTTCTTTAATCTCATCTGGTGAATTGCTATGGTTTTTTTCACTTATATAAAAATATTTTACAAGAGTAGTTCCATGATGTTCTACCATTATATCCTTAATTGATTCAGGAATTTTATATTTTTTGCTTATTGTAATACCTGCCAAAGTATGGTTTAAGATAATTTGTGCACTCTCATAATTTGAAAGATTATCATGAGGATTTTCCATACCCATCTGATTTTCTTTAAAATACATGGGGTTTGATAACTTTCCTACATCGTGATAATAACTTGCTACTCTTACAAAAATGTGATCTGCATTTATAGCCTCTGCTCCTGCCTCTGCAAGATTTGCAACAGATAAACTATGATTATATGTACCTGGCGCTTCCATGAGAAGCCTCTTTAACAGCGGATTATTAAAGTTTGATAATTCAAGCAATTTAAGCGGTGTAACTATTCTAAAAACGTTCTCCACAATAGGAAGAAATCCTATGGTTATTATACCTGATAGTATTCCACTGCTAAAGGATAAAAATGCTTTTGTAAAGATCTTATCGTAAACCATGCTCATAAGTACACCAAATGCAATGGTCAAAGCAAGACCGCAAACTGCAATGACAACTGAAAGATATACTATGTCATTTCTTTGCTGAATTCTCTTATTTACCATACAAGTTATTATTATGCTTAGCATGATTATCATAATCAAAACTGTATCATAAGAACTCAAAATAGCAATTATAGGTAAATATAAAATACATGTTACAAGAGTTGCTTTTTCTTTATTTGTAATCAAAAGTATGAATATAGGTCCTAGTGCAAATGGTATTAAATATGCATAATCGTAAAAAACCTTTGCAAAGACTATTAATAAAATCATCACTCCATTTATCAATATTAAATTCTTAGACTTTAAAAACACGCTGTATGCTTTGTTTTTTAAATAAAAAAACTGAGCAGCTAATATAGTTATAACCACTGCACATATAGCAGAAAGCTCTAATACCTTAACATTAAGACCTGTTCCAATTTTACCAAGCTCGTTTAAAACCTCAAAATTATTTTTACTTATTTTATCCCCTTTTTTTACAATAATGTCATCTTTCTTAATCTGTACAGGTACTATAGATTTTTTTACATCATTTTTTAATTCATTAGTTTTTTCTTTATCATAAACTTGATTTGGCTCTAAAACATTCAGTATTATAGACAAGCTTATGGTATTTTCATCATATCCTAATCTAAGATAATTTAAGAGATTTTGAGCATGTGAAACTGCATCTTGTATATCCTCTACATAATTTTCCCTTATCGTTTTAGTTATGTAAATAGCTTTTAAAACAGATGTTATAGCGCTTTTCATTTTATTTAAACTTTCTTTTTTAAAACTTAAGCACTTTAAAACATCCCCATCATTTAACGATATTGTTATAGCATCTCTAAAAGCTTTAAGTTTTTCACTATCAGGGGAATTTGGCATCTCATCTTTAATATTGTATAGGATTGCAAACAAGGAATCCACAGTTGCAACAGTCTGCTCTTCTACCCCACTTATGTTTCTAAATTGGTCATTAACCTCTTTTAATGCTTGTTCGATGTTTAACTGAGTTGCAATTTTATCTTCCACATCTTTACTTGCTCTTATAGTAGCAGGCGAAATATCGTTCTCTTTTAATTCATATCTTATCTCTATAAAGCTATCAAATAATGTACATAATATAATAAAGAAAGATATTAAATATATAAGCACCCATTTAACATAAATATTTTTATTATCTTTTGAGTTTTCACTCATTGTATTTCACACCTTATCATTTATTTCTCTGCTATATTTTCTACCCCAATTAATAATAATTTTACAATAAGTGTATCATTAATATGTTTTTTATCAATGATAGTATCTTTTATTTCAATTGCTCTATCACAATGACGAATAATCTTATATGTAAGTTCTCTCTTAGCATATTCTATAATTTTATCCTCTTCTAAGTCAATAACCTTATCTTCAAATTCCCAAAATTTTGAAATATTAATAAATCCTATTTTATTTTCTATTTTATCATATTTATTATAATTTAATATATTATTTTTAATTTTAAATTCTTTGTTAAATAAATTAAGAGTTATATTTGTAAAGTTATTTCCTGTATATATTCTGGCATTTTTCTTTAAAGGATATGCAGATTCACTTTCATAAAATACCTTAGCAAAGACATCTCCCTCTGCGCCTTTTCCTGTAGTTTGTATTAATACATCTCCTTTTTTTATAGTCTGTCCTGGAGTCACTGTTACAATTCCTTTAGTGGAATATACTCTCTCAGCAACTCCATCTTTAATAGCTCTAATTTCATATTTAACATCTTCTTTTAATGTATCAGGCGGTGTTATTTTTTCTTTAATATCTATATTCAATATACCACCCACTACTCTAGCCTTACACCATAACAAATTCTCATTGTTTTTCATAAGCATATCTTCTATATTTTTAAAATCAACATTGCTCTTTGGCATACCTTCAACAATACTATTTTCATATAATACCTTTCTTATTTCAAGTGGAGATACTATATTTCCTGTGCTTATTTCAATCTTCCAAATAAAATTTTCAAAATACATAAATAATGCAATGCAAAATAAAATTATAAAAACAATAGCAGATTTGCTTTTAAGAAATATAAATACTCTCTGCCATGATACAGTTTTAATTCTCTCAACCCTGCTTTTAGTTAAATCGCAAAATTCATCGACTAAATAAAGCTTATCTTTATCTATCTGAAAGTAAATCTCAACATGGCTTAACCTTTTAAAATTACTTATCTTAGCTTTATTTTCGAAAAAATAATTGAGCAATTTTTCTGGATAATGCGTTAACATGTTTACACCTACTACAGGGGATTTTGCGCCTTTAATTCTTTTATCATTCATTATTTTCAAATCCCACCTTTTTAATAATTCCATTTATCACCAAAGTTGCACCAGACATAAAAACTATCTTAAAATCTTCTCCTAAAAGAATTACTTTTCCAATTTTTGTAATTATAGTAACATCGTTCTTTCCAAATATCTCTATGCCATTATGGTTTTCAACCACTATTTCATCTTTACCTAATATAGTTATTTTTGGTAATTGATCTATTATTTCAGAAATTATAATATTTTCCACAAAATGCTCCTACTAATTATTTCATAACTAATCTATGATTAATAGATTAAAAATATTATTATTATAGTTTAAATAATCTTACTTTAAAAATAATTTTTTGAAAAACCTTAGCATATAAATGTAAAAATAAGTATAGCCAAAAAAGCAGAAAGATAATTATGGAAATTTGCATTTTGTTTTTTAATCAAAAAGCTGTATACCTCCCACTTGAGGAGGAGGTATTTCACTTAATTTTGATAAAAATTATTTTTCAACTTCTTTTAATAATTCTTCTGCTGAAATTCCATATAGTTTTGATAATGCAATCAAATTACTTGTGCTGGGGTCAGATATTCCATTTTCCCATTTTGATACAGCCTGTCTACTTACATATAATGTTTCAGCTACAAATTCTTGAGTCATTTTACATCTAATACGATGTTCTTTTATAGCATCTCCAAGGGATTTTCTTACTAAAACTTTTTCTTTACGAATATCTTTTGACTTTATATATCTTAAAAGCGCAAGTATAATGAGAGTAATCAAGCTGACAAATGCACATAGTATGATGATGTTGATAACAATCATAATAGCAGACATTTTCATATTCATCTGCCTCCTTTCTTGATAACTTAAATCTATCACGGGCAAAAAAAATACTCTACCAACTATTTCGCTACTATTGGTTGCATTCTAGTTGCGAAGAGATATACGTAAATACATAATATTATTATTGATAGTAAATATTAGAAAAATTACAATATTATTAGAAAAGTATTAGAATGTGAGAGAAAACATTTTCTGGTCGCTTTCATAAAGAATATTTTAACATTTTTAAACATTAAAATACTATGATAAGACTTTACAGGGTGGCTATTTCTATTTAACTTTGGCACAAAAAAATAAAAAATTTTCTACATTTTTGTGTCTACTATATTGACATAAGTCCATATCATATATTCCCATATATGCACTTGTTATTATTTTTTCACTTCTTAACAACATTTATCTCACCACCTGCTTGTATTATTTTTATTATTGACTTCTTTTGCATTAAAAAAGCACTAATTTATGACTTTTATCATATTTTGTGCTTTTTTTAAGACTTTTTCAGTGGCCTCCTTTAGCTTGGGGAGTGTCAAAGTATTAATTTAAGAATTTCTTTCTAAATAAAATATAGCACATCCCTTTTCTCCCACATGAGTTCCAACAGCACATCCTATAGTTGATTCTATAAAGTTTATCCCCTTTTCAATAAGCTTTGCTTTTACATGTGGTTTCATTTCAGAATTAAGGGAATCTATTAGGATTAAATTTAGTAGCTTGTCAACATTTATATTATCAACAAAATCAAGTAAATATCTAGTTGCCTTCTTAATCCCTCTAACCTTATCCTTTAAAACAGGAATACCGTCTTTCATCTCAAGAATTGGTTTTATATCAAAGATACTTCCAATCATACCAACAGCTTTATTTAATCTTCCACCCTTTACTAAGTTTTCAAACGTATCTAAGACTATTATATTTCTTATATTTGGTATCATATCTTTAATCTTTGATAGGGTATCTGAAAATCCAAAGCCATTTATGATATTTTTAGCAGCCTCGATTACCAAAATACCGAGGCCTGCAGTTATATTGTTCGTATCTATTATCTCTATATTTTCATCATTGCCTAAACTCTCTTTAGCAACAAGTGCTGAATTATACGTTCCGCTCATTTTAGATGAAAGATGTATTGATATTATTTTAAACCCTTTGTTTAAATAATTTTTATATGTATCAATAAATTTCTGGGGATTAACCTGTGACGTCTTTGGAATCACAGATGTAGATTTTATCCTTTCAAACATCTGCTTTAAGTTTATCTGCACAGTATCCAAAAAACAATCATTTCCAAAACATATGTTAAGCGGCAACACCTCTATATCATATTTTTTAGTTATAGATTCTTCTAAATCACAGGTTGAATCAGTAATTATTTTTATTTTATCCATTTACAATCCCCTATTTCATATTAATAAAATTTAACTGTCTTAAAGCTTCATATATAATTATAGATACTGAATTTGCAAGATTTAATGATCTTGTTGATGTACTTATTATTGGAATTCTTATAGAATTGTCAATATTTTCTTCTCTAATATAATCTGGAAGCCCTGAAGACTCTCTTCCAAATAGAATAAAATCATCCTTTTTATATTTTACTTCATGATAATATTTTTTACCATGAGTTGTAGCTATATATATATTATTGCATCCATATTTTTTCTTAAAATCATAATAATTATCATGAACTTCAAGATTTAAATCCTTCCAATAATCAAGACCTGCCCTTTTTACATTTTTTTCAGAAATATCAAACCCAAGAGGTTTTATTAAATGCAATTTACTAGAAGTAAGAACACAAGTACGTGCAATATTCCCCGTATTTTGGGGTATTTCAGGCTCAAATAAAACAATATTTAAATTCAAGTTATATATCCCTCTTTTTAATTAAAAATTACTTTAAAGCTTTAAAACAAAATGTTTTAATTTCACATGGTTTTATAGTAAACATAAATTTATTATTATCATTTGTTATTTCTGAGATTTTATTTTCAAGCATATCGCATTCAAATATATCATAGATCTTTCTATAAAAACTAAATACGCATTCAGTTTCTTTATTTTCTATCTCATATAACCTTATGACAATTTCATCCTTATCCTTTGATTTCTTTAATGTCTGAAGTATGACATTATCACTATCCACCCAAGCCATAGACATAATGCTTGGATATGGATTATCTAGTATATTTTTTTCTATAATTTCTGCCTCTACTTTCGAATTTAAAGAAAGGCTGTTTTTTATTAAATTTTCAAATCCACTATATGATTCTAGATACAAAGAATAATTTACTTCAACTAAAGAAGGGCTTCTGCTAGTTGCAAGTATAATCTCAACTTCATCTCCTTCTGTGTTTATATAACAATTTTTATCATTTGCTATTTGTATTTTATATTTATCTTCGTATAAGCTTACCCAATTTCTTCTTACAGTTTCATTAAAATAGCTGAAGTTCTTTTGCAAAATTCCAAATGGCACAGGGCACATAAATTTAGGTGAATTAATATTAAACTGAAATCTTGCAGATATATCGTAAAAGTCATTGAGATATATCTTAGTTTTAAAATCGATCCTTAAGCTGTTATTATATATAGAGATAATTTGCTCTACTACTGAATCGTTAAATACTCCTCTTACCTTTATTACTCCTCTTGCATTCCCAAATTCAATTATTTCAATAGAGTTTTGTTCTTCACTTATCTTTATGCTCTCATCATTTTGTGAATCTTTTTCATAAACTTTTATTTCATTGCATTTTTTATCTTTTTTTACAACTTCCCTATTATTAACTTTATCAAATATAGAGGTGATATTTCCTTCAGTATCTATTACAACTTTTAAAGTATTGCTTTCCATAACCCCATCTTTTACATTAATAGGGCAAGGTTCAGCCACTCCATCCTTTATAAAAAAAGTCTTATATCCCATAGGAGGTATTAAACTTGCTAAAAATATGATCTTCTCTATTCCATCATCTGCATATATCTGATGGTTTACTATATTTCCTTCTCCATCTTCAATAACCTTATTTTCAAAGCTTCCTTCATAGTTAAATTCTACTATTTCATCTCTTAAGAAACTTATGCTGTTAAAAACCACTATAGCACTATCAGATGAATGAATTTTTGAACATATTTTTTCCTTTACATCATGTATTATATCTCCTGTTACGCTTTTTATAAGCTCTTTATTATCTATATTTTTCCAACACTTGTTAAATATATCATCGTTATGCTCATTATCTTGGAGGTAATGAAAAGCATTCCAAGTCTCGCAAGATAATAATCTAAGCTCTAACTTTGAATCTATACTATTGACTTTAGAGTGATGAAGATTTAAATCGCCAAAGCATTTATGATTTTTTACATTGTTATTTATATAATTATGGATATTTTCACATTCTTCTGAAATGGTATGAAAATTAATTGAAGGGATAAATGGTATAGACCAAGATACTTTGCAGAGAGTTTCTAATTTTAATTTATCGCACTCTGTATTATTAAAACATGAAATAACATATCTATTATTTGAATCATTTTTTTCTGATTTATATATATCAAGCAAATTTTTAAAGCTTATATTGTCATTTACTTCTCTATATATGCCGCATTTAATGCTATCACCATTCATTCCTACCCATAAAAATCCACTCTTAATATTTACAATATCCTTTTCTTCAAAAAAAGCGTATGATATACCTAATTTACTTAAAATTTGAGGTATAAAAGCATGAAGATAATTATCCTTATAAAATAAAACTACATTGACATCCTTATTAAATTCAGTTAATAAAAACTCTTTTTTGTATAAGATATTTCTTATAAGAGCTTCTCCATAATCTGAACTTGCATCATAGCTATCTATTCCAATTACTAATTCAAAATTTTTATTATCTACATTTTCTAAAATTTTACTATATATATCAGAGTAGTTATTTTTTATATATAATATATCATTTAAATTGTTTAAAGTCAGTTTATAATTAATTTCCATAGAATTGCACAAATTTAAATTATTTAAAATAAACATAGGATTTAAATCCTTTGGCATAAATATTGTACAATCTATATTTCCTACATTTTGATTTTTATCAAGCCCTCCAAGATTATCCTTTAAAAAAATCAGTGCTTTTAGAATAGATTTATCAAAATTATCAGAATATAGCTCAGTTAAATCCAATATATTAATTGCATCATTTAATATACCCATTATTTCAATAGATACACTATCATCAATATTGAACCTCTTCACCACATAAAGAGATTGCTTAAGATAAAATAAAAGTTCTTTTACATATTCATCTATAACAAGTAAATAGAATTTTATTTTTTTTTCATTTTCTACATCCTTTGCACGAGCACTTACATCTACTTTAAAATTAATCTTACTTTCTGATGAACCTTTTATGTTTTGTTCACTATTTTCTGCAAGGTGAAATTTAAGCTCTTTATTTATATATACCAAAAATTGAGAATTTGCATCATCAGATTTAATCCTCAATGCAATTGTCCTTTTTTTAAACTCTTCTGGAATTTGAAATTCAAATCTAAACCAGGCAGACATGCTATTTTTTCCCCAAGTTGTATCTTTATCACAAACTTCCCATGCAGAATCTAAGCTGTCCACTTCTTCTAAGCTTATATAATCCCCTTCTATTTTGGTAAAATTTGTTATAAAAAAAGTTTTTACATATAATATATCCTTTAATTTGATTATAGTTTTTTCTATCATATCAGCACTGCTCATATTTATCCCCTCGTGTATCAATTTAAATTAAAAGCTTAAAGCTTTTGCCTTCTACTTCAATATCCAAAATATTATCCTTAAATTGATATGTGTTATTTGTAAAATAATCTTTTAATTTAATATCTCTCTTATTTTCTAACCTTAAATGAATAGCATTAGCACTCCTATTTACTAAGATTATAGAGGTCCTTTCGTTAAACCTCCTTTCAAAAGCAAGCAAATCCTCATTAAAATTATAAAATTTTATATCTCCTTTTTTAAATACATCTAATTTTCTTAATTTTAAGAGCTTATGATAAAGAGATAAAACATCTAAATTTTCAAATCCCCAAGGGTAGCATTTTCTGTTTTCAGGATCCTTAAGCCCTGCAAGCCCTGCTTCATCACCATAAAATATACAGGGAACACCAGGATATGTCATTTGAATTATTATAGCTAAACAAAGCTTATCTATATCATGATGAAAAATAGAAAGTATCCTCTCAGTATCGTGAGTGCCTAAAAAATTCATATTTGAATAGAACAATTCTTTAGGATAATTTTCATATAAGCTCATGGAAATTTGATTAAATTTATTTGAAGTGATATCACCATTTACATAAGATATTACAATATTTCTAAATGGATAGTTCATAACACTATCTAATTCTTTTCCAAAAACATACTTTCTTTTCTTTGAATAGCTTATCTTATTAGATGCATCTTCCCAAACCTCACCTAATAAAACAGAATTCTTATTTACTTCTTTTATTTTACTCTTTAATATCTCTATAAACTCATCAGGCAATTCATCTGCCACATCAAGCCGCCATCCTGATGCCCCTAATTTCATCCATTTATTTATAACTGAATCCTTATCTCTTATTATGTAATTAAGATAATCATCATTCATCTCATCTACATTTGGAAGAGCCTTTATCCCCCACCAGCACTCATAATCATTTGGAAAGTTCTTGAAATTATACCAATTGTAATATTTTGAATCTTTAGACTGATATGCACCTAAAGAATCATAATTTCCATATTTATTAAAATAAATGGAGTCGTCTCCAGTGTGAGAAAAGACACCATCTAAAATAATTTTCATATTGTTTTTTGCAGCTTTTTCACAGAGCCTTTTAAAATCCTCTTCACTTCCATACATGGAATCTATCTTCTTATAATCTCCAGTATCATATTTATGATTTGAACTCGATTCAAAAATTGGACTTAAGTATAAAATTGTCACTCCTAATGATTTTAAATATGGAATTTTTTTAATTATGCCTTCAAGATTCCCTCCAAAAAAATCCCACTTAAGTATATCCCCATTTTTATCCTTAACATACATAGGTGTATCAGTCCAGTCGCTATAAATAAAGGAATTCTTCTTTTTATTCTTTATTTCCTCTCTATTATTGCCATTAAAGAATCTTTCAACAAAGATATGATACATAACCCCTTCTTTATACCAATCAGGCACTTTAAAATCTTCATATACAGTTATCTGAAAGGGAATCGGATTTTCAGCATAAACTTGTCCGAGGCCTCCTAAAGCATTTTGGTTATTTCCATAAAACACCTTTTTATTTTCATCGCCTATAAGCTCAAAATAATAGCAAACTATTCCAATATAATCTTTAGTATCAAAAATATAGCTATATTTTAAGTCTTCCTTTTCCATTTCATGTATTTCTTTTTTATCATAAAAATCAATCATATGTATGTAGCACTTTTCATAACCCTCTGCTAGAATACAAAGTTTTACTTTGGTGCCGCAAGATGCGGCACCAAATGGATCTCTGTATTCAATATCATGGGAATCATGAACAATATTATATTTCATAAAATCACTTCCTATAAATTTTTGTAAATGCAATTAGAACCCCATATGCCCATTGCATATTCCATGATAGTCCTGTCAGATGAAAAGATACCAGAATGAGATATATTAATTCCTGCCATCTTCTGCCAATTACTTCGATCCTTATATAAATCATTTATCTTCTTTTGAGCTTCTACATAAGCATCAAAATCTTTTATTACAAAAAACTCATCATTATAAGTGAATAGTGCATCATAGATGACTCTAAACTCTCCATACTCTTTTGATAAATTCCCATTTAAGAGCACCTCTGATATATTCTCAATCCTAGGATCCTTTCTTAAATAATCAAGAGATGAGTATCCTCCATATCTATATAGATTTAGCACCTCCTGCTCTTTAAGCCCAAAGATTACAATATTGTCTTCCCCAACTTCATCCTTTATTTCAATATTTGCCCCATCTAAGGTGGCTATTGTAACTGCTCCATTCATCATAAACTTCATATTAGATGTGCCTGATGCTTCTTTTGTAGTAGTTGATATTTGTTCTGACACATCTGTTGCTGGTATTATCTTCTCTGCAAGAGAAACCCTATAATTTTCAAGAAATACAACCTTTATTTTATCTTGAATAGTCTCATCTTTATTTATCTTATCTGCTAAACAATTTATAAACTTTACTATCTTTTTTGCAAGAAAATATGCTGGAGCTGCTTTTCCTCCAAAAATAAAGGTCCTCGGAACGATATCAAGATTTGGATTATCCTTTAATCTTGTATAAAGATCTAAAATGTGAATAGCATTTAACATCTGCCTTTTATAAGCATGAATCCTCTTAACCTGAACATCAAATATAGAATCAGTATCAACTATTATATTTGTTGTATCCTTGATATATTTTGCAAGCTCAATTTTATTTGCTTTTTTAATATCATATAACTTATCTTGAATGTCTTTGTTGTAAACATAAGGTTCAAATTTTTCCATATCCGTAGGATGGTTTATAAAGCTATCTCCTATGGTTTCTTTTAAGAGGTTTGTAAGAAGTGGATTGCAATTTAAGAGCCATCTTCTATGGGTTATTCCATTTGTCTTATTGTTGAACTTAAATGGATAAAAGTAATAAAAATCGCTCATTTCCTGTTTTTTTAATATCTCAGTGTGAAGTTTTGCAACCCCATTTACGCTATGGCTTCCTACAATTGCAAGGTGTGCCATTTTAATATATCCATCAGCTATTATTGCCATTCTTGCAATTTTGTCCCATTGACCTATATACTTATTCCAAAGTTTTTCGCAAAACCTCTTGTTTATTTCTAAAATTATCATATAAATTCTTGGCAGAAGCCTTTTTACAAGATCCTCAGACCACTTTTCTAAAGCTTCTGACATTATGGTATGGTTTGTGTATGAGATCGTTCTAGTAGTAATTCTCCAAGCATCATCCCAGTTAAAGCCTTCATCATCCATTAGTATCCTCATAAGCTCTGGAATAGCTAATGCAGGATGAGTATCATTTATATGAATTGCAACTTTTTCATCAAAGTTTTCCATATTGTTTCCGTTTGACTTAAATGTTCTAATTATGCTCTGAATCCCTGCAGATACAAAAAAATATTGCTGCTTTAATCTAAGTATCCTCCCCTCTTCATAAGAATCATCAGGATATAAAACCTGTGAAATTGCCTCTACAGAGTTTCTATATTCGATCGCCTTTAAATATTCGCCTTTTGAAAAAGAACTATAATCAAATTCCTCTGTAGTAGGCTCTGCACTCCATAATCTAAGTGTATTTATAACCTTATTCTCATATCCAACTATAGGGGTATCATATGGCACTGCAAGAACTGCTTCATAATTTAAATGAGTAAATTTTAAACAATCTCCTATGCTGTCCATGCGTATAGTGCCGCCAAATCTAACTTCAACACTTTTGTGAGGTTTTTTAAATTCCCATACATTTCCGTCTTTAAGCCAATTATCCGGAAGCTCTACCTGAGCATCATCCACAATTTTTTGTTTGAAAAAACCATACCTATATCTTATGCCACAACCATTTCCAGCTATCCCTAAAGAAGCCATAGAATCCAAAAAGCATGCAGCAAGCCTTCCTAAACCTCCATTTCCAAGACCCTGATCGTATTCTAAATCTTCTAATTTTTCAAGATTTATATCTAGTTCTAAAAGTGCATCTTTGCATAAATCCCTTATACCTAAATTAATTAGATTTGTACTTAGAAGTCTTCCTAGTAAAAACTCCATAGAAAAATAATAAACTTGCTTAACTCCTTTATCTTTAATGCGTTTATTATTTTTTACCCTTAAAACTGCTATATAATCTCTAACTAATTCGGCAAGCGTTTCGTATTTACTATAGTCATTTGCCTCATTTATCTCTTCACCATGTAATTCATAATGCTTTTCTTGGAAATCTTGCAAAAATTTCGTTTTGGTTAAGTGGCTAAGTTTGTTAAATTGCATTTA
Source organism: Clostridiaceae bacterium (assembly GCA_031549525.1). GTDB lineage: Bacteria > Bacillota > Clostridia > Clostridiales > Clostridiaceae > WQUF01. Next base: position 43,672 of record JAVBPQ010000087.1, read on the forward strand.
TATATTCACTCCTAAATTAATTACATAAAGTATCGTAAAGTTTTACATACTCTTTTGCGCTTTTCTTCCAGCTATTATCTGAATTCATCGCCCTTATCATTAATTTTGCCCAATTTTCCTTATTATAATATAGCTGAAGTGCACTTTCTATAACATGATGCATGTCTTGTGCATTATAGTATGAAAAACTAAAGCCTGTTCCTTCATCAGTATATTTATTATATGGAATGACGCTATCCTTTAAGCCTCCTGTTTCTCTAACTATTGGAATGGTTCCATATTTGAGTGCAATCATCTGACCAAGCCCACAGGGTTCTGATAGTGAAGGCATAAGAAATATATCAGATGCTGCATAAATCTTATGAGCAAGCTCATTGTCAAATTTTATAATAGTAGTTACTTTATTAGGATAATATATTTTTAAATTTGAGAAATGCTCCTCATATATCCTATCTCCGCTTCCTAATATTACAATTTGAATATTCATCTGCATTAGTTTATCCATAATGCTTATAAGTAAATCCAATCCTTTTTGTCTTACAAGCCTTGTGACCATAGCTAACATAGGTATATTGCGATTTACCATAAGCCCTAATTCCTGCTGAAGTTTTATTTTATTTTCAACCTTTTTATCTATGGAATTTATTCCATATGTTCTATATATAAATTTATCCGTTTCTGGGTTATAAAAATCATAATCTATCCCATTTTCAATCCCACTTAAATCATCTTTTCTCCATCTTAAAAGACCATCTAACTTTTCACCATAATAGGGAGTTTGTATTTCTTCAGCATAGGTTTTACTAACTGTTGAAATTTTGTCTGAGAATATTATTCCACCTTTCATAAAACTAACCCCACCATAAAACTCCACTGAGCCATTATCGTATAATTCTAATGGAAGATTTAAAAGCTCTGTTAAAATCTCTCTTGAAAATATTCCTTGATACAATAAATTATGGATAGAAAATAATACTTTTATATCTTTATAAAATAGGTCTTGGATATATTGTGTTTTAAGAAGAACTGGAATCATACCAGTTTGCCAATCGTTACAATGGATGATATCTGGTTTATAATCGATCTCTTTTAACATCATGAGCACTGCTCTGTCAAAGAACGAAAATCTTTCAGCTTCATCAAAATATCCATATATACCTTCTCTTTTAAAGTAGTATTCATTATCTATTAAATAAAAAATTATTCCATCAACTTTTGCTTTTAATATTCCGCAATATTGATTTCTCCAGCCAATTGGAACAGTGAAGCTTTTAATAAATTCAAAATCATCTAGTATAACTTCAGGTATCAATTTGTATTTAGGTATTACCACTGAAGTTTCTACGCCTTCTTTATTTAAATATTTGCTAAGTGAGTAGGCTATATCTCCTAAACCTCCTGTTTTTATAAAAGGATCTGACTCTGATGCCACAAATAATACTTTTTTCATAATATCCTCCTCTAAACAACTCGATTTTTTTCAATTACTACAGGCTTATCTTCCTTGCCTATTATTTCTTTAAATTTAGATATTGTCACATTTTTGTCTAAGCAGACATAATCTAATCGCACACCAAGATGTATAATGGAATTTTGCATTACTATGGAGTTCTTAATCTCTGCATTGCGCTCTACGAGGACTGTTCTAAATATTAAAGAATTCTCAACACTTCCATCTATAATAGATCCGCTTGCTATGAATGAATTTTTTACTTGAGCATCAGCTCCATATTTAGTAGGCGGCCCATCCTTTGTCTTTGTATAAATAGGATTATTCCTAGAGAACAGTTGAGCAGCAATATCTAAATTTAACAATTCTAAACTTTTTTTATAATATGTTTTTAAAGAATTTATACATGTTAAATATCCTGTGTATTCAAATGTTTTAATCTTAATTCTAGAACATATATGGTTTATTATATCTCTTAAGGTATAAAAAGAACTAAAACTTGTAGATGCATTTATTAAATCTAAAAGCCTTTGTTTTTCCATGATATACATTTCCATGGATACATTTGCATCGCTCTTTTCTCCTGTATTCTTTCTTATATAAGATAAATTCTCATCTTCATCTATATCCAAGATATCACAGCCAATAAAATCGCTGTCTGCATTGTTTATTTTTTTATAGATGACAGTGATATCAGCTTTGCTCTTTTTGTGAAATCTAAATGCTTCTCTATAATTTATGTTGCAGATCATATTTCCAGGCACAATTATAACATTATCTTGTTTACTGTAATATATATAGTCAATATTATCCCTAAAATTTTTCAATTCTTGCCTATTTATCTCAGAACCTACAGTATATTCTGGATAGAACATATATATTCTATCTGACTTTCTATCTAAATTCCACTCTTTTCCTGAACCTACATGATCCATCAAACTCCTTGGATTATCTTGAATAAAAACTCCCACATTTGTCACTCCAGAGTTTACTAAATTAGAAAGCGGAAAATCAATTATCCTATACCTTCCCATAAAAGGAATACCTGCAACAGGTCTGTTATAAGTTAACTCCATAATATTTTTGTTATCTTGATGTAGGTTTATTATTCCCATTACATTCATTTTTAGATTCCCCCTCCCTAAAATTTGTCCTCTTTAGCAATAAGCAGCACTTCACCATCATTACTCCCAAGGTGTTTCCCATCTTTAATCTCTGTTTCAGCTTCTACAACAACCTTTTCTAAAATCACATCTTTCCCTATATGAACATTTGGCATTATAACAGAATTTCGCACATATGAGCCTTTTCCTATATATACTCCTGGAAATATCACAGAATTTTCAACATTTGCATCTATAACACAGCCGTCATAGATCATAGAATTTTTAATTTCAGCATCTTGACCGATATATTGGGGTAATCTGTTCACTGTTTGAGAATATATTCTCCAATTTGGATCATACAGCTTTAAAGTATTATCTTCAGATAACAAATCCATATTGGCTTCCCATAACGATTGAATAGTTCCTACATCTTTCCAGTATCCATGAAATCTATAAGAAAACATCTTTCTACCATCCTTTAGCATAGCTGGTAATATATTTTTGCCAAAGTCGTGTTTTGACTTTTCAAGTACAGCATCCTCTTCTAGATACTTTTTTAATACACTCCAAGTGAATATATAAATTCCCATAGATGCTAAGTTGCTCTTTGGGTGTTCTGGTTTTTCATCAAATTCGTAAATAGATCCATCTTCATGAGTATTCAAGATTCCAAATCTCGATGCTTCTTCAATTGGAATTTCAATAACTGCTATGGTTACATCTGCTTCTTTCTCTTTATGATAGTCAAGCATATCATTGTAGTCCATCTTGTATATGTGGTCTCCAGAAAGTATAAGCACATACTCTGGTGAAAAATTTTCTACATAATCAATATTTTGATATATGGCATCTCCAGTACCTTTATACCATTCGCCCCCTGTTTCTCTAACGGATGGAGGCAATATTGCAACTCCCCCATTTGTTCTGTCTAAATCCCAATGCCTCCCTATTCCTATATAACTGTTTAAAACTAATGGTTCATATTGTGTCAATACTCCAACTGTAGTCATATTGGAATTTGCACAATTGCTCAATACAAAATCAATTATCCTGTACTTTCCGCCAAAATGAACCGCAGGTTTTGCAAGTCTCTTTGTAAGCGCTCCTAGTCTTGTCCCTTTTCCCCCAGCCAAAATCATGGAAACAATTTCTTTATGCATATCAACACCTCAAAATCTATTTATTTATTATTTTAACTCAATTTAGCTCAATATTAATGTAAAAATATTCTTCTATTATGCTTTAAAATCAAATTTGGGAATACAACTTATTAATTTTTGGAAATAAAGTTTTAAAATTAATGAAGATTTAAGCATTAAATAAATAAGTATTTTTTAGTTACATTTCTAAAAAATAATAAGATAAGAATTTGATATTTGAATATTTAACTTTAATCTATATTTTTCCTATTTTCTAGTATTAGTATTCTCATGAAATCATAAAATAATTACTAAAATTATCAATTCCATATTTTTCAAAGCTTACTATTAATAATTAATTTTATTTTCTTTTATTACCTTCTAAAATCACATTTTAAAGACAGAAACATAGGAATAAAGTATATGCAAACAAGCTAACTCGGTAGATAATTTTAAATATATTATATACTTTATTCTTTATTTGTACTACTAAAATAAAATATACCTTATAGATAATCTTAAACAATTTTATACCATGAGTTCTATTTGTTATAATGAGCATAATACATATAGAATTTAAAAAAATTAAAAAATATTTTGAGGTGAATCATGAATTTAGGCTTTATAAAAGTTACAGCTGCGTGCCCAATAACTGATGTTTCAAATGTAAAATTTAATCTATCTCATATAAAAAACTGCATAGATATGGCTCTTTTTGAAGGATCTAAAGCCATAGTATTTCCTGAATTATGCATAACTTCTTATACTTGCGGAGATCTTTTTTTAAACAGCCATCTTATAAATAAATCCTATGATACAATCATGAAGCTTTTAGATTATTCAAAGGATAAAGATATATTTATTGTTGTAGGTTCACCCATTAAATATAGCAGCGAGCTTTTTAATTGTGCTGTCTGTATCTTACATGGGAAAATATTGGGTATCATCCCTAAATCTTTTATACCAAATTATGGTGAATTTTATGAAAAGAGATGGTTTTCACCAGGTTCAAGAATAATAGACAAATATGTTGATATATTAGATTATAAAAATATACCCTTTTCAAAGAATATCATCTTCACTTATAAAAATGCAGCTTTTGGTATAGAAATATGTGAAGATATTTGGACTGTAATTCCCCCTTCATCCTTTCTAAGCCAAGCTGGTGCAAATATAATATTAAATCTCTCTGCTTCAAATGATATAATAGGAAAATACAAACAAAGAGAAAATTTGATTTTGGCCCAAAGTTCAAAATCAATATGTGCATATGTGTATTCCTCTTCAGGAGTACATGAATCTACCACAGATATAGTATTTGGAGGAGCTCTTATAATAAGTGAAATTGGAAAGATAGTTAAAAAAAATAAGAGGTTTGAGAGGGAAGATAATATAATTTCTGCTGCAATTGACCTTGATAAAATAGAAAATGAAAGGCTTATCAATAAATCTTTTAAAAACGATATATTAAATAACTTTGATATTTTAAAGATAGATCTAAAATTTAATGAGGATTTTGATTTAAAATATTTTGACAGAGAAATAAGTCCTACACCATTTTTACCAAAGGAAGATGATGAAATAGATTCAAGATGTGATGAGGTTTTCAATATACAGACAGCAGGGCTTGCAAAGAGGCTTCAAAAGACAAATACAAAAAAAGCTGTGATAGGAATCTCAGGAGGATTAGACTCTACCTTAGCTTTACTCGTTATTGTAAAAACCTTTGATATGCTAAAGTTAGATAGAAAAAACATCTTAACAATCACAATGCCAAGCTTTGGAACCACAGATAGGACATATAATAATGCAGTTTATTTATGCAAAAAATTAGGATGCGATTTTAGAGAAATAAATATAACTAAGTCTATACTTCAGCATTTTAAAGATATAGGTCATGATGAAGATATCCACGATGTCACATACGAAAATGCTCAGGCAAGGGAAAGAACCCAAATACTTATGGATATTGCAAATAAAGAGGGAGGCTTAGTCATAGGTACTGGTGATCTTTCAGAAAGTGCTCTTGGATGGTGTACATTTAATGGTGACCATATGTCTATGTACAATGTAAATGCATCCATACCAAAGACTTTAGTGAGATATTTAGTAAATCATATAGCCACATCTGAAGTAAATCCTGATGTAAAATATGTTTTAAACGACATCTTAAACACTCCAATAAGCCCTGAGCTTTTACCTAAGGATGAAAGTGGAGAAAATAAACAAAAAACTGAAGATTCCATCGGTTCATATGAATTGCATGATTTTTTTATATTCTATTTTGTCCGCTATGGTTTTTCACCTGAGAAGATCATATTTTTAGCAAATGAGTGTTTTAAAGATAAATATGATGCTGAATATATAAATAAAGTATTTAGCATATTTATAAAGAGGTTTTTTACTCAGCAATTTAAGAGATCATCTCAGCCAGATGGTCCTAAGGTAGGCAGTATCTCCCTTTCTCAAAGAGGAGATTGGAGGATGGCATCAGATGCAGATTACTCTGCTTGGTTGGATTTTTAAATTGAAATAAAAAACAATCTTTGAATATTGTCATCTAAGTATATTATTATCTAAAAATGATGAAATAAGCATAAAATACTTGTATTTAACTAATTTACACGTTAAAATATAACTACCTATAATAAATAAACATATTATAAATTTAAAGGTAAAATATAATCTTCCCGATTTTCTTTAAATTAAAAATTATTTATTAAGGAGTGGTTATTTATGAAAAAAATTTCATGGTTAATTACAATTATTTTAACTATTTCACTGATAACTGGGAGTGGTCTATTTAATTTTGCATTTGCTGCTGCACCATCACAAATAGACGTGCTCAGTAAATCTGAAAAATACTTCAATAATCTAAAGTTAGTAAATGATACTAAGAGAAATATGAGCTATTATGTTCCGCAGGGCCTACCTTCAAGTGGGAGCAATGATTACCAGGTGCGCTTTTTAAAATCCACACCTTCAACAGATAGCAGACTTTCTTTGATATACACAAATTCAACACTATATTCTCAAGCTGATTTTGCATATATGCCTTTTGAATCAAGTTTTACACCTTCTGATACTCTAGATACATGGGTTACTAAACTATTTAAAGCTATGGATTCGTTTTATGGCACAGGATTTCACTATGAAATAATTGAAAAACAGAGCAATATGTATATAGTAAAATACTATTATGGTGAATTTAATGACCCTGCTCCATATTCTTTTTATAAAATACAAAACGGAGTACCTCTATCTATGACTGTGAGCGGATCTGGCGATTATGGTAAAAACTTTTCTGCTGTTTTAAATGAAGCAAAGACTTTGTTTGCAAATTTTAAACCTATAAAATCTTACTCTCAAAACCCTAATATAGGATTTTACTTTGTATGCATAGGTTCTTTTAAAGATAGAGCAAATGCAGATAAGCTTGCAGCTCAAGCTAAAGCCAAGGGCATTCAAACAAATATAGTATCTGCAGGTGGATTTTATAGAGTAAATATTGGAGCATTTAGAATAAAAACAAATGCAGAATCACTGCAAAAATCTGCAATCTCAAAAGGATTTAAAGATACATTCTTGTATTATGAAATAAGAAAATAATATAAATAAAAGGTCGCCCATAAGGTGACCTTTTATAAGCCTTTTATAACTTTTTAATCTTAACTCCAGATGGTCCATCCTCAAGTGCAATGCCCTTTTGTAAAAGCTCATCACGAATTCTATCTGATGTTTTAAAATCCTTATTCTTTCTCGCTTCTTGTCTTAAATTTACAAGCTCTAATATCTCATCATCGAAGCTTAACTCTTCTTCTTTCATATCACTAAATTTAAACCCTAAAACCTTATCCATCTCTAAAAGCATAAAATATCTATTTTCAGGAGGAATGGAATTATCATTTACCATATCCCACATAATGCCTATTCCTAAAGGTACATTTAAATCATTTTGAGCTGCACTATAGAAATCCTTTAGAGGTTTTAAATCTATATCCTTCACCTCATTAGTAGATTTTTTAAATTCTATAACCTTAGATTTTAATTTAGAAAAAGCAATGCTTGCAGAATCAATAGCTTTCCATGAAAACATGAGACCCTTTGTATAATGAGCGTTTAAGCAATAGTATCTATAAACTAATGGGTCATATCCTCTTTCAATGAGAGTGTTCATGGTTGTAAAATTATCCTTAGATTTAGACATCTTCTCTTCCTTATCTAAAACCAAAAACTCTCCATGGAGCCAATAATTTACCCATTTATGTCCTAAAGAAGATTCAGATTGAGCAATTTCATTGTTATGATGCACAGGAATATGGTCGATACCTCCGCAATGTATATCTATGTGCTCTCCTAAAAATTTTGTCGCCATAGCAGAGCATTCAATATGCCACCCTGGGAATCCAACACCCCATGGGCTATCCCATTCCATTTGCCTCCTCTTATCTTTAGGTGAAAACTTCCAAAGGGCAAAATCTGTGATATTCCTCTTTTCATCTGAAATTTCTACCCTAGCTCCTGCCTGCAGCCCTTTAATATCTAACCGAGATAATTTCCCATAATCTTCTACCTTTGATGTATCAAAATATACACCATCTTCAATTATATAAGTATATCCCTTTTCTTCTAAGGATGATATAAAGTCGATCTGCTCCTTTATATTGTCTGTGGCTTTACACCAAATATCTGGTTCGATTATATTGAGCCTTTTTAAATCTTTTCTAAACTCTCCAAAATAAAAATCTGCAATCTCATATGCAGTCTTATTTTCTCTTAAAGCTCCAATCTCCATCCTATCTTCACCAGTATCTTCATCTGAAGTTAAGTGCCCAACATCTGTTACATTCATAACATGTTTGACATCATATCCTGAAGCTAGAAGCACTCTCTTTAAAATATCTTCAAATATATAAGTCTTTAAATTACCAATATGAGCAAAATTATAAACAGTAGGCCCGCAAGCATACATCTTAACCTCATTTTCATCTATCGGTTTAAACCTTTCAACTGTGCGGGACAAAGTATTGAACAATTTCACATCTCTAGTTCTCTCTATTTTTAAAACATCCAAATTTTGTGTTTCTTCCATGCGTTTCACCTCAACAAATAATTAATAATAATCTAGTATATCACAATTATTGTATTAAATTTAGTGCTAAATAATTTTATGTATGATAAAATTTATACATTATAATTAATTTGTTAAAAGAAGGTGTATTATGTATAGAGAGATGAGAAGAAAAGACAGGCAAATATCAGAGGATGAAGCGTTTAAAATTTTAGAAAAGTGTGAATATGGATTTTTATCTATGGTGGATAATGATTCTCCTTATTTAGTTCCTATTTCTTATGTTCTTTACAAAAATTGTATATATTTTCACTCTGCAATTGAAGGTCACAAAATAGATTGTATATCAAATAATCCTAAAGTTGCATTTTGTGTAGTGGGAGATACAAACGTGATTCCAGATGGTTTTACTACTGATTATGAAAGTACAATAGTATTTGGAAGAGCTTCCTTTGTAGAAAATATTGAAGAAATAAAGGAATACATGAATGCCATTTGTGAAAAATACTCAAGGGATTTTTTAGAAGAAGGCAAAACATATGTTGAAAGAGCAATTAAGCAATTTAAATGTGTGAAAATAGAAATAGATCATATTACAGGAAAAGCTAGAAAATAAGAATAATTATATATTTATAAAAGTATATTTTATATGAGAAATATTTTTGGTGAATCATATGAAATATACTTATGTTTTTATCGTCTTTTTAAACCTTGTGATAAATATAAATCTTATAAACACTATTATAACTAGAAAGAATATTCCAAAGCTTATATTTATTTTTCTTGAATCTCTAGAAGCACTTAAGTTTGGATTTTTATTATTTTTGTTATATTCAGAATATATAGCAAATCCGTATTTTTTTAAGTGGATATTGTTTATTGAATTTTTAGTCATACCTTGTTTATTTGTTTGGATAAACATATTTAATGAAAAAAAACAAATAATAAAATATTTTTATGCTTTTTGCAGTGTATGGACTCTTACATATTTTCTAATAATAAAGATGAGTTCAGTGAGAGTGATAAAGTGGAGAGGTACTGGATACATAATATCCATGGTGGGAAATCCAATCTATTATTTAGCATATATCTTAACCATGATAATCATAATCACAGGAATCTGCATTTTAAATTATAAGAAAAATCAGCACATTAAATATATGATAATAGAGCTAATAATAGCATTTGTCTTTATAATTGAAAGTATGCTGTTTATATTTGATGCTCAAGTTTTTCTTTACCAAATAATAGGTGAGCTTCTTTTTAGTTTGTACATAATATATCTCTTAGAAAAACCAAAGTAAAAGTTTAATAAGACCTGAAAATCAGGTCTTATTAAACCTCCCATTCTGTATATCCATTATTTAATAAAACTTGTTTAACTACATTAGGCAGATAATAAAAGCTATTTCCTAAATCATTAGAATCTGAATATTTCTCAATCTCACCACTATTATTTATTAAAAAACTATCATAACCATTTATGTAATATCTCACAGAAGGAATATTTATTGTATTAAAAAAATATCTTTCAGTGTAGTTTATTTGAGAAATAAAATAAACAGACAAGTCATCAGACGGATTGTCTCCTTTCTTATAGTAATAAGATAAGTTCTTCACCTCTACACTAGTTGCATTGCTAATCTCGCTTGAAAAAATGTCTTTAACCTTTTCGTTATTTGCAGATACTATCTGTTTTAAAGAATTTAGAGGAACTTCATTCTTATTTTTTGCAATAAAGCTTAAGCCTTGCACTGGAAATTGCTTAGTAAATACTTTTGCAAAATATCTTTTAGATTTCATAAAATCCTCATCTGGCACAGCAGTTAAGGTTAAAACTTCACCATTTGATATATTAGTCGATTTGCTCAAGTTATAGGATATACTATTTGTCAAATCGTCATCATTTACAGTGAAGTAAACCTGTGCAGATGCTTCATCAGAAACTCCTTCCACCTTTACATCTACATATTCAAATAAGTCCACTTCTTGTTTATAGATAATTTTTGTATAAATAAAAAAACCTGCAAATACTGATATTATTGAAGACACAAATATAAGAAACAATATTATCCTATTTTTTGTAGATAGCACTGTTTCAGATGCAGAATAATACTTTTCACTCAAAGCATATCATCTCCATATAACATTATTTCCACTCAAAATTACTCTTATGTACAGCTATTTTCCATCATTTAAAGCCTATAAAAAAACTTCTATGATGTTTATAATAGAATAATTTTACATTATTATATCAAATTATAAGACTTTTAACTATAATTTTTAAAAAAATAAAAGAGGGAAAAAGCATAAAGCTTTCACTCTTTTATTTTAAAAATTAAATGAATGAATGAAAATAAGATCTAACCTTTTATGGTCTGCTGCTTTGGATTTCTTATATAAAAAAATGCAAATATGAACAATCCTATAAGTACCACAGCACCCATATAATATCTTGATTGTGCGCTTCCATTACTTAAGATTTGTGACAGTGGGTTAGTAATCAATGGGCATAAGAAAAGTGCTATATTAATAGCTGAAAGATAAATAGTTATTGCAATAGTAGATGATTCTGGTCCCACAGATTGAGCTGATCTAAACAAGCCAGTTGGCATTAGCATAGAAAATCCAATTCCACATGCCATGCTTCCTAAATAAAGCACCATTGGCGAAAAAGCAAAGCCCATCAAAAACATGCCTAAAGATACTATTATGATGGAAATAGGTAAAGTTTTTTCTTTTAAAACACCAAAAATCTTTCCATAAAATATACCGACAAGTATGCCTATTCCAGACATAAGAGAACCTGCTAAGCCTGCTGTAGACGCATCTCCTAAACCTTTTTCTGCAACTAATATTGCATTATTTGTATTTAAAACCCCAAAACATAGTCCATATACAAATATAAGACCAGCCATTACATATACTTCTTTGCTAAGCTTTATTTTCTGTGCTGAACCTGCTTTAGTAACTTGTTTTTCATCCTTAGGTACACATAACATAGTAATAAGGAATATTGGTATGGTATATAAATAAATATAAAAAGCATTATTCCAATTAGAAACAGCTAAGTACCCTCCTAGCATCGATAAAACCATAGCTCCTAAGTTAATAAAGGCAGATTGCTTACCCATTACATCCCCTTGTTCTAAGCCTTGAAAATGATCAGGTATGAGTCCAGTACATGTAGGAATCAAAAAGCCATTGCCGATACCTATGCCAACACAGGAGAGTAAAAGTGCAGTAAGAGAAACGTTAAACAAGGCAGGTATAAGACCACTTAATCCGATAATAATAATACCAATGAGAAGAGGAATTTTTTTACCTATCTTAGAAGTTAAAGCCCCAATGATAAGAGAAATAGGAATATACACAAGCGACGGAATTGTCACAACACTCATCACTGTAGTTGGGTTAGCATCAGGAAAATTTTGAAGCATTAGGGGAATAGCTGGAGCCACCCCTACAATAGCCATTTGCAATGAAGATGATGCCATTATGCCAGTTTTGATTTTAAACTTTGACATTTGTTTGCTTTCCATACTTCAACAACCTCTCTTCAAATTAATTTATAATTATTGTTTATTTAAATCTATCACCTAAAAATTAATATTTCAAGCTTAAGCCTAAAACAAATTATTTCATAATATCCTTTATAATCCTTAGAGAATTTTCGTAGGTTATCTTATCAATATCCTTCTCATTAAATCCACTCTTTAAAAGAGCATCTATTAACTTGTACCATTCTCCTGCAGTATCTACTTCAAGATTCCTTGTGATACCATCAAAATCGCTCCCAAGAGCAATTACATCTATCCCACCCACATTATACATATGCTTAATGTGCCTTACCATATTGGAAATTTTACTCATCTTATCCTCTCCTAAAAATGGAGGACAAAAGTTTAACCCCATAAGTCCACCCTTTTCACTAAGTATCTTTATCATATCGTCTTTTAAATTTCTCGAATGATTGGTCATTTCCCTTGAATTAGAATGAGATGCCACAAAAGGATATTTGCTTAAATTTGCAACCTTATAAAAGCCTTCATCAGATAAATGAGATACATCTACTATCATGCCAAGCTCATTCATCCTATAAACTACTTCTTCTCCAAATGGTTTAAGACCTTCATTTTTTATACCATCACGAGTATATATATTAGGATAGCCAATCTCATTTTCATAATTCCATGTGAGCGTTATAAGCCTAACCCCTTTATCATAAAAATACTGAAGATTTTCAATCTTTCCTTCAAGGGCTCCCCCTTCTTCAATGGCAAGAAAAGCTGCTATTTTATTCTCTTTATTTGTTTTTATCATCTCATCATAACTAGTCACAAGGGATATATGCTCTTTATTTTTAATAATCTCCCTATCAAACACATTAAGAAGTATATTGCAATATTCAAAAGCATTTTTAAATTTATCAAGATTGACAAATAGTGCAAAAAATTGCCCAAGTACATTTCCTTCTCTTAATTTACTAATATCAATACTTAATGAATTTTCAAACAAATTTTCATTCTTATCATAAATTTCTAATATAGTATCACAATGCCAATCGATTATTTTCATAAACATTCCTCCAAATATAAATAAATTCTATGTCTATTATAATAAATTTATCTTTATATAGCAAAAAAAGCCCAAAATATTGGGCAACTTTAATTATGTGTGTTATGAAGCATTTTTTTCTAAAAGAAGTGTAAATGGATGGGAAGTTTCTATTTCAAAATCATTTTCAAAAGTTACTCCCCTTAGATATACATTATTATCATTCTCTATAAATATATCCTGAACCATCTGCATCTTCTCACAGATATAATATGGAGAAAGATCGCAATCTTGAATGTTATATTTATAAACATCCCCACCAGTTTTTAAAACATCACAATTTAAGCCTATTATTACCAATATTTCATTATTATTTAGCCAAAAAGCTTTCTTTGGACTTGAATTGTATTTATCAGCATTTGCGATTTCTCTTCTTTCTTTGCTCTCTAAATCAAATAAGTAAAGACAAGTTGATTTTTCGTTTTCACCATAAGGATAAAAATAAAACAATTTATCTTTGTATGGACTTAAATATGGTTTTGAACACTTACCATCCAAAAGATAGGTTTCTTTTTTTGGAGTAGAATAAATTATGCTCTCTCCAATTTCATATCTAAGACAGCAAAAATCATTGATAACTAGCTTTTCCATGATTATAGCCCCCTTTTCAAAAATAAAGTAAGAATATACATTATAATCTTAATACTAAATATAAAATATTTGCATGTATATGTAGTAAATTAAAGTATTTTTTTCTTATAATAATAATAATTTTAAAATTATATCATAATTTACTTATATAATTTTATTTAATTTTTTATATAAAAAATAATTGTTTATTTATGCGTTTAAAATTTAATATTTATATTTA
>JAVBPQ010000168.1:0-33876 GCA_031549525.1 Clostridiaceae bacterium
CTTCTTGGGTGTGGTGGAGTTGTTCCTCAACCTCAAAGAAGTTTAACATCTTTACTTTTAAATGTAAAGGGAAGTAAAATATTAATTGATTGTGGGGAAGGTACCCAAGTATCTATGAAACAAGTTGGATGGGGATTTAAGGATATTGACACTATATGTTTGACGCACTTTCATTTAGACCATATTATAGGATTGCCTGGACTTTTATTGACCATTGCAAATTCCGATAGAAGAAAAGATATTAATATAATAGGACCTATTGGGCTTCCAAAAATAATAGATTCTTTTAGAATTTTTTTTAATTATTTGCCTTTCAATTTAAATATTATTGAGTGTAATGGTACAAATAATTCTATTTTTGAAACAGACGATTTTAATATATCTGCATTGAATTTGGATCATTCTGGTAATTGTTTAGGGTATAGCATTTATATAAAAAGACAGAGGAAGTTTGAGATAAAAAAAGCAGAGCTAAATAATGTATCTAAGCAAATTTGGGAGAATTTTCAGAATAGAAAAAATGAAAAGTGCAATGGTGAAATTCACACTCCAAAAATGGTGCTTGGCGAGGAAAGAAAGGGTATTAAAATTTCATATATTACTGATACAAGACCAATAAAAAAGATTGAAAATTTTGTTCGAAATAGCAATTTATTTATTTGTGAAGGAATGTATGGAGATGAAAATGATCTTAATAAAGCAGATGAGAATAAACATATGCTTTTTTCAGAAGCTGCACTACTTGCTAAAAATTCAAATGTAGATGAACTATGGTTAACTCATTATAGTCCATCTATACAGGATGAGAGTATTTATTTAACGAATGCTAAAAATATATTTAATAATACAAAGCTTGGTTATGATAGAATTCAAAAAGAAATTAAATATGGGATATAACATGGACAGTAAAGATTTAAAAAGCTACATAAAAGAATACGAAGATAAGATAATTGAGTTTGCACAAAATCTCATAAGGATTAGAAGTTATTCTGATGAGGAAGAAAAGCTTGCAAACTACATTAAGGAAAAAATGGAACAATTAGAATATGATGAAGTGTTTATCGATGAAGTTGGAAATGTGGTTGGAAGGATTGGATGTGGCGATAAGATAATACTCTTTGATTCACATATGGACACAGTGGAGGTAAATGATGAGGATAAATGGAATGCTCCTCCTTTTTCTGGAGAAATTGTAGATGGGAAGTTATATGTAAGATGTTCTGTAGATATGAAATCTTCTATTGCAGCTTCTATTTTTTCAGCTAAAATTGCAAAGGATATGAATTTAGTTGAAGGAAAAACCATCTATGTGACTTGTTCCGTATGTGAGGAGTTTTGCGATGGAGTCAATATTAAGCTACTCTTTGAAAATCATAACTTAAAACCAGATTATGTGGTCATATGTGAACCTTCAAATAATATTATAACCTTAGGTCACAAGGGGAAAGCTCAAATACTAATAAAGACCTATGGAATATCTGCTCATGGTTCAGCTCCAGAAAAGGGTGTAAATGCTGTTTATGAGATGACGGATATAATAAAGAGAGTAGAAAAGCGAAATGAAGAGCTTATGAGTTTAAAAAATCCTCATGGAACTTTGGTATTATCTGATATTTCTTGTATAACAGCTTCATTAAATGCAGTTCCTAGCGAATGTAGCATATATCTTGATAGAAGGTTAGTTCTTGGAGAGGCAGAAGATGATATTAAAAAGGAAATGGATAATTTAATAAAAGATAAAAATGCTACCTGGGAGATTGGAACCTTAAGAAGAACAAGCTGGACAGGGCATGAGCTTTGTTATGAACCTTTTCGTATGCCTTGGAAAATAGATGAAGGGCATGAGCTTACAAAAATATGTAATAAAGCCTATGAAAGCACCTTTGGATTTTTACCTAGAGAATATGAATATTGGGACTTTGGAACAAATGCAGTGACTCCTGTTAGTTTAGGTATTCCTACTATTGGCTTTGGACCTGGAGATTATAAGCTTGCTCATATGTTAAATGAAAATTGTGAAGTTATAAAGATAATCGAAGCATGCAATTTTTATGTGGAAATTATAAGAAATGCTTTGTAAAAAAATATAACATGCTCCCACTTCTATTTCTATAAATTGTGAGAGCATGTTATACCCATGCTCTATAAAGCAATTGGACCCCTTTAGATATTTCATCAAAATCAAGACCTGCATATCCTGCAAGTACAATAGGGCTATATTTACAAGGTGTTTTTCCTACAAAATAATTTGATATTCCATAGACCTTAACCCCATATTTATAAGCTCTTTCACACATCTCCTTTTCTGATAAATTTGTTTTAAGTTTTAATAAAAGATGATGACCTGCATTTTCACCCATTATATTTAGATTATCACCAAAAATACCAAGCTCCTTTACAAAATGCTCTCTTTTACCTTTGTAGAGAGTTCTCATTTTATTTAAGTGGCGTTCAAAGTAGCCATTTAAGATAAAATGGCTTAGGATTCTCTGTTCAACTGGGGAAACTGTGCATGAAAGAAAGGAATGATTATCTAAATACTTCTTTAATAAATCCGTAGGTAGAACCATATAGCTTATCCTTACAAAAGAAGCTATCGATCTTGAAAAAGTACCCATATAGATAACCTTATCCTTGCTATCAATACCTTGGAGTGAAGGTATTGGTTTGCCTTTATATCTAAATTCACTGTCATAGTCATCTTCAATTATATAACAACCTGCATTTTCATAAACTAAAGATAAAAGCTCAGTCCTTCTGCTTATAGGCATACTTATACCAAGAGGGAACTGGTGAGATGGGGTTATATAAATAGCAGAGATATTGATATCATATAATGGTTCAATCTGCAAGCCCATTTCATCTATTGATATGGATTTAACATCATGTCCCATGCTTTGAAAAATCCTATATGCTTTATTATATAGAGGATTTTCAGTTACAATGGTACCTTTTTTATCTATCAATAAACTTAAAATTTGAAGCAAATAATCCGTCCCAGCTCCAATTATAATCTGATTAGTTGTGCAATTTACTCCCCTAGATTCATGTAAATATTGAGATATTGCATCTCTAAGTTCGATAATACCTTGAGATGATACTAATTTATTTAAACCTATCATATTCTCTTCATTGTAATAATTTTTCAAAATCTTTCGCCAAATGGTAAAGGGAAATTTGCTTATATCAATCTCACTTGGTGAAAAATCAACTTTTATATTAAAATTTTTAGGAAAACCATTTTCACTAATCATTTCATTTTTGTGAATTTTAAATAATTCAGTTATCTTGCATACATAAAAACCCTTCTTAGGTACAGATCTTATATATCCTTCTGAAATCAATTGCTGATATGCCATATCAACGGTATTTATGCTCACATCAAGGTGTGTAGCAAGCTTACGTTTTGAAGGCAGTTTTGTATTTGTCTTTATGCTTCCTGATTGAATTTCATTTTTTATAAAATAGTATATCTGTTCATATAATGTCTTATCTTTATTTTCAAGGTTTATTGTAAAATTAAACATAATGCACTTCCTAAAACTGATACTGTTTAATTATTAAATACTGATACTTTTATAAGGTTCAGTTTTATTGTACCATAATATTTAGGACAATTCCAACATTATGAAAGAAAGAAGGGACAGGATATGAAAAAAAGAATAAATTTGAAAAGTTTAACTCAAATGGGGCTATTTATAGCGCTTATTTTTATTGGCGGATTTGTCATTAAAATACCTACAGCAGGTGGTTTTGTTCATGTTGGAGATTGCATGGTTTTATTGTCAGGAATTTTTCTAGGATCTAAAAAAGGTGCTCTTACTAGTGGGATTGGAATGGCTCTTGTAGATATAATGTCAGGGTATACCATATGGGCACCTTTTACATTTATAATAAAAGCTCTTATGGCTTTTACTTGTGCTATTATATTTGATAGATTTAGCACAAAAAGTACTAAATCCTATATAATCTCATTTGTGCCTGCTTGCTTTATGATGATTTTAGGGTATTTTATGTCAGGAATTATAATTGCAGCATTTTTAAGTGAGCCTAACATAAGCCTTATTAGCGCTATATTTTTTGCTTCAAAAGATATAATAGGAAATATTTTTCAAGCTATAATAGGCATAATAATCGCTATCCCTCTATGTAAGCTTTTGCTTAAGGCTAAACGTTTAGTCTTAAATTAAAGTAATAATAGCTTTGTTTTAAAAATTTTTAATGAGCAGAATGCTCCTATTTCTACAAGTAGGAGCATTCTGTTCATTATTTTTTAAGTTAATTTTACTTTTTAATTTCTATATGTGAAATTTTTAACCAATTCTCTATTGTAATAATGTGAAATTCGTGTTATTATTTAATAAAAAAGTAACACGATTTGAGGGGTAGAAGGTTATGGATACGAAATTAACTAGATTTGGTGTATCTATGGAAGAAAATTTGCTTAAACAATTTGACGAAATGATTAATTCTAAAGGTTATCCCAGCCGTTCAGAAGCTGTAAGAGATTTCATTAGGGACGCCTTGCTTCAAGAAAAATGGGCATTAGGTGATGAAATTGTTGCAGGAACTATATTGCTCTTCTATGATCATCACTCTACTAACTTAGTAGATGAAATGATGCATATTCAACATGATTATCATGAAATGGTACTTGCATCAACTCATATTCATATCGATCATAACAATTGTTTAGAAATAATAGTAGTAAGAGGTAAGCCAAAATTACTTAAAGAATTGAGCAATAGACTCATCCCTCTTAAAGGTGTATTTTATGGAAAGCTAACTGTTGCACCTATTGCAAAGAATTAAGGTTTTAGGGATGTTTAGTATTAAGAAGATTTTACAGCTTATATTAACCATATTTATTTTGTCAATCATCGTATTTTATATGTCAAGACTTGCACCAGGAGATCCTTTAGCTTCTTATTATGGTGAAGGAGTTGAGCGCTTAAGCACTGAGGAAAGGGCAGCTTCTATGGAAAAACTTGGGCTTAACAAACCAATTTTAAACCAATATATAAATTGGGTTTCAAAGGCAATGTCCTTTGATTTTGGAATTTCCTATAAATATAAACAAGATGTTGTAGAAGTGATTAAGTCTGTGGCATTAAATACAATACTTTTAGGAGGATTATCTTACTTCTTTACATTTTTTTTAGCTCTTTTACTTGCAATTTTTTGTGCATATAAAGAAGGAAAGCTTATTGATAAATTAATATGTAAAATTGGTATTCTTACCTCATGTATTCCTGCTTTTTGGATTGCACTCCTTTTTATTTTAATATTTAGCATAAATTTAACCATTTTACCATCAAGCGGAGCATATCCCATAGGGAAGCATAATGATATTTTAGGGAGAATAAGGCATTTGATTCTACCTGTATCTGTCTTAGTGTTAAATCATCTATGGTATTATGCCTATATGCTCAGAAATAAGCTAGTTGAGGAGACACGGCAGGATTATGTCCTTCTTTGCACTGTAAGGGGGATGAATAAAATGGAAATACTTTTAAAGCATTGTTTAAGGAATATCATGCCAGCATTTATAACTTTAATGGCTATCTCCATTCCTCATATATTAGGAGGAACATATATAGTTGAAAAGGTTTTTTCATATCCAGGTCTTGGTTCTTTAGCTTTTGAAAGTGTAAGATATCATGATTATAATATGTTAATGGTTTTATCCCTTATAACAGGAATTCTTGTGGTTATAGCAAGTTTCTTTGCAGAAATTTTAAATTCTCATATAGATCCTAGGATAAAAATAGGTGGAGGTGATAGGCTTGAAGACTCCAAAAGATGATTTTATTTTAGTGGGAATCAATAATGAGGGTGAAAACTTTAAAAAACCTATTTTAAATAAAGAAAAAAAACCCTATATTTCTTTTATCATAATCGCAATTATATGTTTTGGTTGTATGTTAAGCCATTTTATACCTAATCTTAATGCTTCATATATGAATATTAGTCAAATAAATATGACCCCATGCAGCGAGTTTTTATTTGGAACAGATTCAATGGGACGAGATATTTTTAAAATGATATGGTATGGTGGTGGAATTTCATTATTTATAGGTATTTTTTCTACGATTATTTCCACATCTATAGGTGTAATCTATGGAAGCATAAGCGGTATATCATCTCAAACAATAAATGCCATAACCATGCGTTTTGCAGAAATATTGCTTAGCATACCTTCTATTTTGATCATAGTTTTTGTTCAGGCTATTGCAGGAAATGCAACTGTTCTTTCAATGTCTATTGTCATTGGCATTACAAGTTGGATTCCAATTTCTAAGATTGTACAAGAAGAAACGAGGAGAATTTGGAAAAACGATTATGTAGTAGCAGCAAGTTTTTTTGGTGGAAGTTTTTTTTATATATTGAGAAGGCATTTAGCTCCTAATTTTATTCCTGCAATAATGTTTATGGTTGTAACTAATATTGGGAGCGCCATAGCTATCGAATCTACCCTTAGTTTTTTAGGGATTGGACTTCCCATAGAAGTTATCTCTTGGGGGAGCATGTTATCACTTTCTGAAAAAGCACTGTTGTCAAATTATTGGTGGATTATACTTATTCCTGGTTTATTTCTCGTAACCACACTTATGTGTATTACCAACATAGGTGATTATATAAAAAGAAAAAATACAAAAATGTATGCTAATATTTGATTTTTAGGAGGACTTAAATGAAAAATGTATTAAAAAAATTAATTATGGTTTTTATGATTTTTACACTAGTTTTAAGCGGTTGTTCCAATGGATCTTCTTCAGGAACACAAAATACTGGGAATGAACAGGGTGCGGAAAAGGTATTGGTTTATGGAAGCTCAGATTATACAAGTATTAATCCTGCTCTTTATGAACATGGTGAAATTAACTCCCTTATTTTTAGCGGCTTAACAGCTCATGATAAAAATAATGGTATCGTACCAAGTCTTGCTAAAGACTGGCAATATGATGAAGCTTCTAAAACATATACATTTAATTTAAGAGATGATGTAAAATGGCATGACGGTGAAAAATTTACTGCAGATGATGTTAAATTTACACTTGAAATCATTTTAGATCCTAAAAATGGCTCTGAGATTGTTTCAAATTATGAGGATATAGAAAATATAGAAGTAGTTAGCCCTACCTGTGTAAAAATTTCGTTAAAAGCGCCAAATGTGGCACTTTTAGAATATTTAACAATTGGAATGCTTCCAAAGCATTTACTAGAAGGAAAAGATATTATAACTGATAAATTCAATCAGTTTCCAATAGGAACAGGTCCTTATAAAATGAAAAATTGGGATATGGGACAGAGCATCACCCTTGAAAAAAACAAAGATTTTTATATAAAGGAGCCTCAAATAGATACAATAATATTTAAAATAGTGGAAGATACAAAAGCAAGAGCATTGCAGCTTAAATCAGGTGAGCTTGATCTATCTCAAATAACTCCTCAAGATTCATCACAGTTTAAAGATAAAAGCGATTTTGTTTTTATGGATATGAAGACAGCAGATTATAGAGGTATTATGTACAACTTTAATAGCGAATTTTTTAAAGAAAACAGAGAGTTACCAAATATATTAAGCTATGGGATAGATAGAGATGCAATTGTTAAAAGTGTGGTTTTAGGGTATGGATATGATGCCTTTTCTCCACTGCAAGCAGGTCCATATGTAAATGAAAATATGGAAAAGTTTGATTATAATAAGGAAAAAGCAAAGTCTGAGCTTGAAGGTGCTGGATGGACTTTGGACTCGAATGGTATATATGAAAAAAACAGTAAAAAATTATCTTTTACTGTAAATTGCAGAGCAGGAGATCAGGTGAGAATAGATATAGCTAATATTTGTTCCCAACAATTAAAAGAAATAGGAGTTGATATGAAAGTAGCCGTTGTTTCAAAGGTTGATTGGGAAAATCAAGATGCTTATTTAATCGGATGGGGTAGCCCTTTTGATCCAGATGATCATACCTACAAAGTTTTTGGAACTGGTCTTGGAAATAATTATAATTCTTATTCCAATGAAAAAGTTGATAACATTCTTAAAAATGCAAGGGAAACAGCTGATGATGAAGAGAGAATGAAGTTATATAAAGAGTTCCAAGTAGAGATGGCAAAGGATATGCCTTATACATTTATCTGTTATATTGATGCCATATATGTATCTAAACCTTCTATAAAGGGTATTTCAACCGATACAGTGCTTGGTCATCATGGTGTAGGTATATTTTGGAATGTAGCAGATTGGACAAAAGAATAATAAAGGGAGGTTATGTTTTTGCTTAAAGTAAAAAATATCTTTGTCACTATTAACACTAAATTTGGGAAAGTACCTGTTATAAAAGATGTATCATTTCATCTTAACGAAGGAGAAGTGCTTGCTATTTTAGGTGAATCAGGTTGTGGTAAGACAGTTTTATGTAAAAGCATAATAGGTATTTTGCCCAAAAATGCAAAAATTGAAAAGGGAGAAATTTTATTAGATGATAAAAATTTGATAAATTGCGAAGAAAAATCAATGCAAAAAATAAGAGGTAAAGATATATCTATGATATTTCAAGATCCAATGACATCTCTTAATCCAAGTTTATCAGTTGGAAAACAGATTATGGAAGCAGTTTTAAAGAATAAAAAGGTGAATAAAAAGGATGCCAAAAATATAACTTTAGATTTGATGAAACAAGTAGGATTTGAAAATCCTAGTGAGAGATTTAATCAATATCCACATGAATTTTCTGGGGGCATGAGGCAAAGAAGCGTTATAGCTTGTGCCCTTGCTTTAGGTCCAAGGATATTAATTGCAGATGAACCTACAACAGCTCTTGATGCTACGCTTCAATTGCAAATTTTAGATCTTTTATTAGAAATTAAAAAAAATACAGGTATTTCAATTTTGTTTATAACCCATGATTTGGGAGTAGTATCTAAGATAGCAGATAGAGTGGCTGTTATGTATGCTGGAAAGATCATAGAAACAGGGACTTTAAAAGAAATTTTCTCTGATTCTCGCCATCCTTATACATGGGGGCTTTTAGATTCTCTTCCCTCCTTGCACACTGATAAATTATATTCTATACCAGGAAATCCTCCTGCTATTTGGCAAACTCATAAGGGAGACGCATTTGCAGTAAGAAATCCTTATGCTTTAAAGATAGACTATGAAAAGGAGCCTCCTATGTTTAAGATTAGTGATACACATTATGCGGCTACTTGGCTTTTGCACGAAAATGCTCCTTTTATACAAAGAGGAAAATTATAATAAATGGATGAAAAAATTATACAAGTTTTTAATCTAAATCAGCACTTTCATATAAATAATAATTTAACTATAAGAGCTGTAAATGATGTATCTTTTTGTATTTATAAAGGTGAATTTTTAGGGCTTATAGGAGAATCAGGATCAGGAAAGTCTACACTAGGTAAGAGCATAATGCAGATCAATACTCCTACAAGTGGCAAAGTATATTTTTATGATAAGGTTATATCTGATAAAAAAGTCTATAATGCTGAAAAAAAATGGATTAGTAAAAATATACAGATGACTTTTCAAGATTCTGTATCTTCTTTAAATCCTAGGATGCTTGTGAAAGATATTATTGAAGAGCCTCTTTTTATACAGAGGGTTTTTAAAACTAAAAATGAGAGAATGAATAAGGTTTATGAGCTTATGGATTTAGTGGGGCTTGATAAGATATATAGCGAATATTTTCCATATGAATGCTCAGGTGGTATGAGGCAGCGTATTGGCATAGCAAGAGCACTTGCCTTAAATCCTAGCGTTTTAATCGCTGATGAACCCATTGCATCATTAGATATTTCTATTCAAGCTCAGATCATCAATCTATTTATAAAATTAAAAAAAGAAATAGGATTAACTTGTTTGTTTATTTCCCATGATTTACGCATGATTAGATATGTTTGTGATAGAGTGGCTGTTATGCATAAGGGTAATATAATTGAAATTAAAGAAACAAATGATTTATTCAATAATCCAAACCATGAATATACTAAAAAGCTTATTTCTTCTATGTTGTTTGTGGAATGAATTAACCCTATAAAATATTCAGTATAAAAGAGCTGAAGCTATTTTATAGGGTGTTTTATATCTTAAAACAACTTTCTGTTAGTTTTCTATTTTTGATAAAATGTTCTCTATTTGTTTAAATTTTTCTTTAAAAATTCAATTCTTCTATTTACACTTTCACGAACAATAGGGCTTTTCTCTTCCATATCATATCCGTGAATTGTTCCTATTGTTTTATAGAGTTCAACATCAATACCGCTTTGTTTAAGTGCATTTGCAAAATTTATTCCTTCATCTTTTAAGCAATCAAATTCTGCAACTTCAATATAAGAAGGAGGTAGGTTTTTAAAAGAAGGAGCTTCCATAGGGGATGCATATTCTCTTTTAGTATTTATTCCATCCTTTAAATATAATTCCCACATCTTCTCATTTAATTTAGAATCCCACATAGGAGTATCTGTATAAATTTTCATGGATTCTGTAGATTGCCTTGCATCTGTCACTGGATAAACTAGCATCTCACAAGAAATATGAGGAGCTTTTCTATCTTGTGCCATTAAACACACACAAGCAGCGAGGGCACCTCCTGCACTATCGCCACATAGGGCTATTTTATTTTTATCGATACCTATCTCTTCTGCATTTTCATAAACCCATTTAAATGCAGAATAACAATCTTCAACACCAAATGGAAAAGGATATTTTGGTGCTAGTCTATAATCCACAAAAACTACTTTACAAGGCACCCTTAACGCATATTCGCAGATCAAATTTATATGATAAGGTGCAACCTTTAATACAAAGGCTCCTCCATGCAAATAAATAACACAAGGAGCATTTTTTTTGATATTTTGTGGTTCATAAATGATAAGCTCAATAAGACCATTTTCATGACCATAGATTTTCTTTTTTGTTTTGTATATATTTTTAGCAGGTCTCATTCTATTTAGAATTCCCCCAACAATTCCATTCATAAGTGGCAATAGCATGGGGGATAAATTTGGTTTTTGCATATTTTCAAGCTTTATAAAATCGCTGTGGATATTGTATTTATCCATGAGTAATTCCCCTTAAAGTAATTTATAATAAAAACATCTTTAATTTTAAATCATCCTCAGAAGATATTCAAGAATTATTGAATATGTTAAAATAATAAAAGGTTATAATTTTAATCAGATTTTTGATATAGTCTAAGAAATATTAATTTAGTAGGAGGTATCTTATGAGAAACATACCAAATGTTAAACTTGGAATAATTTCAGTATCCCGTGATTGTTTTGTAATATCCTTATCTGAAAAGCGCAGGATGGCTATTGTAGAAGCTTATACAAAAGCTGGTGGAGAAATAATAGAAGCTAAGACTACAGTGGAAAATGAAAAGGATATGCTAAAAGCTGTAGAGGAAATAAAGATAGCAGGTTGCAATGCTTTAGTTGTGTTCCTTGGAAATTTTGGTCCAGAAACCCCTGAAACTCTCATTGCAAAATACTTTGATGGTCCTGTTATGTATGTTGCAGCAGCAGAGGAGACAGGTAAAGATTTGATGGGAGGTAGGGGAGATGCCTATTGTGGTATGCTAAACTGTTCATATAATCTTGGACTTAGAAAATTAAAAGCAGTTATCCCTGAATATCCTGTTGGCACTGCAGAAGAAGTTGCAGCTATGATAGCAGAGTTTGTGCCAGTTGCAAGGGCGATAATAGGAATAAGAAATCTTAAGATAATTACTTTTGGTCCAAGGCCTCAGGATTTTTTTGCTTGTAATGCACCAATTAAGGGATTATATGATTTAGGTGTTGAGGTAGAGGAAAATTCAGAGCTTGATTTACTAGTAGCATATAATTCTAAAAAGGATGATAAGAGAATACCAGAAGTCATAGCTGATATGGAAAAAGAGCTGGGTTTAAAGAGCAGTATGTCTGGAATTTTGCCAAAACTTGCTCAGTTTGAGCTTGCTCTCCTTGATTGGATGGAAAATCACAAGGGAAGTCGTGAATATGTGGCTTTTGCTAATAAATGCTGGCCTGCTTTTCAAACGGAGTTTGGTTTTGTGCCATGTTATGTAAATAGTCGCTTGGCAAGTCATGGTATACCTGTAGCTTGTGAGGTTGATATTTATGGGGCACTTAGTGAGTATATAGGAACGTGCATAACAGGGGAGTCAGTAACTTTACTAGACATAAATAATTCTGTTCCAAAGGATATTTATGAAGAAGGAATAAAGGGGAAATTTAACTATAGGCTTGGCGAGACATTTATGGGTTTCCATTGTGGAAATACACCTTCTTGCCGTCTTGTAAAACCTGAGCTTAAATATCAACTTATAATGAAGCGCCTTTTAGAGCCAGATACAGAACCAAATATAACAAGAGGAACTTTAGAAGGGGATATCTGCCCTGGAGATATAACATTCTTCCGCCTCCAATCTGGTGCTGATACAAATTTAAAGGCTTATATAGCTCAAGGCGAAGTGCTCCCTGTTCCAACAAAATCTTTTGGTGGTATAGGAATTTTTGCAATTTCAGAAATGGAAAGATTTTATAGAAATGTTCTCATTAAAAAACAATATCCTCATCATGGAGCTGTTGCTTTTGGTCACCATGGCAAGGCATTGTTTACTGTATTTGATTATTTAGGAGTGTGCGATATAGAGTTTAATCGTCCAAAAGGTAATATGTATAAAGGGGAAAATCCTTTTATGTAAATTTAAAAGTAATTTTAATAAAAGATACTGTAAAACTATATTTTGAGTTTTACAGTATTTTTTTATATTTAATTTGTGCTTAAAATTAAATTATAAGCATATTAAATATAAAAACATAAATTAAAAGTACTGTGTTGAAGAAAAGTATTGTACTCAATAGGCTTATAGAGAAAAGAGTGGAAAAATGAAAAGATATGATTTGAAAAATCAAACATTTGGGAGATTAACTGTGATAGAAGCTACTGATAAAAGGGCTGATAGAAAAATTGTATGGAAATGTCAATGTAGTTGTGGAAATATTGCCTATGTTCATAGTGTAAATTTAATCCATGGTATAACAAAAAGCTGTGGGTGTCTTGCTAGAGAATTGTCAAGTGAAAGATTCAAAAAATTCATGAAAGAAAATAGTAAAATTAAAGATATAACTGGACAAGTATTTGGTAGATTAACTGCATTAGAAGCTACTGAAAAGAGAGAGTGTAGCAGTGTAGTTTGGAAATGCAAATGTAGCTGTGGAAATATTGCCTATGTTTCAAGTCATAGTTTAACAAAGGGGTCGGTGAATAGTTGCGGATGTTTGCAAAAAGAAGTGAGTTATCAAAATATACAAAGATTTCAGAAGGAAAATTTTTTTGAAAATACAAATGTAACATTATTATCTAAAAAGGAGCCAAATAAAAATAATAAAATAGGCATAAGAGGGGTATGCTTTGATACAAGGCTTAATAAATACTTAGCTTATATTACCTTTAAGAAAAAAAGGTATAATTTGGGGGTATTCTCCAATAAGGAAGAGGCAACTAAAATTAGAAAAGAGGCTGAAGAAAAATTTTTTGGTGAATTTCTTGAGTGGTATAATTCAGAAATAAAAAGTAAAAAAGCAAAGAGTTAGTTTTTTAAAAAAAGATGTTGCTTTTGATGTTTTAGTAAGCAACATCTTTTTATTTAATTTATGAGCTTATTTTAAATCCCCTGCAGCTTTTATCTTGACACGACTGGTATTTCCAGGATAATACGCAAGAGGGACATCTTCAACATCTATAATTTTCACAGTCTCTAAAATAGCTCCTGAACTAACTGCCATCTCAATGGCAGAGGATTTTCCTATTTCAAGCGCTTTATCCCTTGGAATTTCATCAAATGATATAAGCTTTTCATATACTCCGCTTACTTTGGAGATTGCAGAACCTATAGCATTTGCTACGCTGAAGTTGTCAGGTTTAAAAGTAGATTTTGCACCAATTAAAGAATCAGGAACTATGATAGAACCACCACCAACTAAAATGACATCCAAATTATCATTACTAGTCTTCATTTTATCTAGGTTTTCTTCTACCATCTCTTTTATTTTATCCATGCAAGCCCTTGCAAAACCTTCATCTATATGAGCTACTAAACTTTTATCGCCAATATCTGCCATGTTAAGTCTTACAGCTATGTCTGTAGTAGTCAAGGTTTTTCCTCCAAACACTAAAGCTTCTTTGGTAATTTTATAGCCTACACTGTCTGGTCCTATAGTTATTTTATTTCCTTCTGATCGTATGATGCTACCGCCTCCAAGACCCATTGACAATATATCAGGCATTCTAAAATTGGTTCTAACCCCTCCTATTGTAACTGCAATTCCACTCTCTCTTGGAAAAGAATTTTGAATAACTCCAAAATCTGTAGTGGTTCCCCCAACATCTATTACGATGGCATTTTCGATTTTACTTAAGCTAGAAGCTCCACGTATGGAATTAGTCGGACCACAAGCTATAGTCAAAATAGGATATTCTTTTGCAAAATCTATGGTCATGAGGGTTCCGTCATTTTGGCTTAAATAAATTTTAGCATCTAAAATCCCTTCATCCTTAAGGCTCTTTGCAAAACCATCAATAAAGCTCCTAGTTACATCATAAAGACAGGCATTTAATATTGTGGCATTTTCTCTTTCTATAAAGCTAAGAGAACCTATTTCACTAGATTTTGATATATGCACATCTTCTCCAAGGATTTCTCTTGCAAGTTTTGCGCATTCATCTTCATGCTCATGGCGCACAGGTGAAAAGATGCAGGAAATTGCAACAGAATGTACTTTTCCTTTAATATTGTTTAAAAATTCACATGCACGAAGTTTATCAAAAGGCATTATTTCTTTACCGTTGTATTCATATCCGCCTTTTAAATTAATAGAATATTCCATAAACTTCTTTAACTCTTTAGGCCAATCTACCATAGGGAGTATTCCATCCATAGCAGGGGAACCAATTCTCATAAGTGCTATCTTTGTAAGATTCTTTCTTTCAACAATTGCATTGGTACAATGTGTTGTTCCAAGCATGGCTTGTTTAACTTCATTTGGATTTATTTTTGATTCTGCTAATACACCATGAAGCACTGTGATAATTCCTGTATAAATATCATCTGTAGTAGGGGTTTTCATACTAGCTACTACATTTAAATTTTCATCAATTAAGACTGCATCAGTATTTGTTCCACCAACATCTATCCCTATTTTATACATTTTTATCTCTCCTTTTTCTATCCTCAACAGGAATATATTCTATGTCATAACCAAAATATTTAGGGCCAACGAGCTCAAGTCCTTCCTTTGTTCTCCATAATTTATCACAAGGGAGGGAAACTACAAAGACTCTTTTTCCATATTTTAAGGTTTCTGTTGTAACAGGATAAAAAGTTTCAAGATCTACAAGGCATATTAAATCTGGCGTACTCGCTACTATTTCATCATTCACTGAAGCTACGAGGTTCTCATTTTGAAAGGAGACCTTGCAAAAGTCTCCTTTATATTCTTCTATGCCCTCTAAGAGGACATTTCCAAAGGTAAAGGCTCCTTTTACTTCATTTACTTCTCTTAGGGTATCTGTTATCTTGCCTTTAAAAAGACCATAGCCTTTTGTGGCATTTAAAAATTTCTCTTCTGGGGTTTCATTTTCTTTTGTATCTTTTATAGTTCTTATTGCTTCCCCAAGCTCTTCAGAATAGGTTAAGATGTTCTTTATTCCATATTTTTTTAGCGTAGCACCATCTACAATATATAAAGAAACAGATACAGAGCCTCCGCAGCTCATTGTGACAGAACGAGCGAGCTCTTCAGTCCATTTATTTGTGATGGTCTTAAAAATGCAGGTATTTCCTTTTTCATCTGTAAGAACCATTGGAGTTGCATTTACACCACCTAAGGTAAAAGTAACCATTTGAAGTTCTGGAAATGCTCTTCCCATTCCATCGACATCAACTAGCGGCATGTTGAGCCTTGCACAAGCTGCAATTGGCATCATGCTGTTTACCCCTCCAGCTTCAATCGGCATAAAACCTTTTATCTTTTTTCCATAAAATTGGCTTACCATTTCATATAAAACCTTATATTCATTTCCACTTATAGCTTTTTCACATAAAATAGTAGGGGCACCCATCATGGCAATAGGAGCGATTAAATCATCATCTTCGATTTCATCTAAACTAAGGAGAGTCACAGGTCCACATTCTTCTATTGCAGCCATTGCAATTAATTTTCCAATGTATGGATCTCCACCTCCTCCTGAACCTAAAACAGCAGCACCTAATGCTATGTCATTAATATTTTCAATACCAATTTTTCTCATATCTTACCTCTTTATTTCAATTTTTTTATCTTCTTTGAATACAGTTTTTTCAAGTACAACATAACATATCATAGAGAGCAGTATTCCATTGATTGGGCCTATGAAAATAGGATATATGGATCCT
Source organism: Clostridiaceae bacterium (assembly GCA_031549525.1). Lineage (GTDB taxonomy): Bacteria > Bacillota > Clostridia > Clostridiales > Clostridiaceae > WQUF01. Next base: position 16,464 of record JAVBPQ010000168.1, read on the forward strand.
GTAAAATATGCAGCAATTGCACCAATTATAAATGAGATAATTCCATTATAATTAAAATCCTTATCGACTATAAAGTTTTCTTTTTTTCCTTTTCCAACTATCCAGTAGCTTGTGATCATAACTCCAGCAACAGGCGGGATAAAGGCGGTCAATACGCTTAAAAAGTTAGTAAAATAATTCATAAAGCCAAAAGCTGCAAGGAGCGTTCCTATTATTCCTGCAATAGCAGTCATAAAACCTCTCTTATTTTCAGAAGCTCCAAATAGATCAGATACAGCAAGACCACCTGAATAGGCATTTGTTACATTTGTTGTCCAAGTTGCTAAAATTAAAGCTATAAGTCCGATTACAGGAATTCCTAAATCTGAAAGCACAGCACTTATATCATATTTGCCAGTCGATATTGACATTGTAGCTCCAAGCAAGATTATGACTAAACCTGAAGGCAGAACACCAAAAACTCCTGATTTTATGACATCTTTTCTATTTTTAGCATATCGTGAATAATCTCCTGAAATAACTCCTCCTAAGGCAAAGGTCGCTACCACAAGGCTTATACCTGAAACTAAGGAAATAGGGTTTGGAGGAGTGAATTTATTTATAGCATCTATGGCATTAAATTTAGTAAATGTAGCATAGGTGCTATAAATAAGTATACCTACTAGAAGAGGCACTGCGACAAAATTTAAATATTTCATGGAATTATAGCCAAACACAGCTGTAAGCAGCATTATTATACCCCATATGGTAGAAGATAACCACACAGGTATATTTAGACCAGAGATGGTGCTTATCATAGAAGAAAATGAGTTTCCGCAAACACTTGATTGTATTCCAAACCATCCAATACATGCTACAGCAAGGAGTATAGATATTATATATTTTGAACCTTTTTTGCCAAGTGCGCTTGCGGCTAAGGTTACAGTAGGAAGTCCAGTGTCGCAAGCTTCCATTCCCATAAAACACATATAAAAAATTACAATACCATATCCTATAACTATAGATAAAATTATATTGGGCAGTGTAAGACCTGAACTTAAAAGTCCTCCAATCATCAAGCAGGGAATGCATACCATTGCACCTGTCCATATCATGGCTAGACTAAACCAAGATTGTCTTTCATTTTCTTTAATCGCAAATCTTTTTATTTCTTCCTTCATTTTTTCACTTCCTTTAAACAAATATTTTTATAAGTATATAAAAATATTTGTTTTCCTGTATACAACTAAAAGGGCAAAATAAAATCATAAAAATTTGTCCTAAAGGACAAAAATGATATAGAATAGGTTTACATTTAATTAAAAAATTTTTTAATTAAATTTTATCCAACAATCTTTTTACTGATAGAGCAACAAAGAGCTTATAAGCTTCTGGCATTTTTTGAACTGAGTACCCTAATTTTTCTCGAATTTTGCTTAAGCGATATTTAATAGTATTTTTATGAACGAACATAATTTTACTAGTTTCATCAACGCTGTAATCTGTGTCTAGCATATAAATGGATAATGTTTCAACCAAATAATTAGATTTTTTTTTATCCTCTTTTAATAAACTTTTAATTGAAGAAACATAAGACTCTATAGAAGATTCTCCTTGTTCTATAATTTTGTAACATTCATATGAAAAATTTATTTCAGATATGGTGAGGATTTTTTTAATTGGAAAAATAAATGTTGCATAATTTAAATACTTGTTTATAAAGATATAATTTTCTCTCACATCTTTTGTATCTTCTAAGTTATTGCAAACAGCAATAGAGAAATTTATTCCATGAATTTCTAGCTCTTCAGCAAAGGATTCTACAAGCTCATTTATTGGGAAAATGACATTTCCATCAAGAAAAGATATGACCTTTTTTTCAAAGATATCTACGATATATATCTTTCTTTGAGATTCTAAAAATTTATGAAGAAGGGATAGGATCTTTTCATTATCTTTTACCTTATTTTTAAATATCCACATGGTATTTATTTTAGACACATTTATATTAAATATATCTGCAAGCCTTCTCATTTTAATAGGTTCATCATTTAAAATTGCCTTCATAAGCTCTGTGATCTTTTCATTTCCTTCATTTTTGCTCCATATATTGATAAAAAGTCTAATTATTTCAGAAGATTGCTTGCAGCTATCTAAAGAAAAATCTTGCTTTATACTGCCAATTATTAAATTCATTCCTGAACTGTTATCTATAAAGATATGTTGGTTATTTATATGAAGGGTCTCTTCTCCATAAGCTATTGAAATAAAGCTATTTTCTTTAGATTTTGAAAAATTCTCTTTAAAATAGCTGAGGACAAAGCTTGCAATATTTTCATCATTGTTGGACCAGAAAGCTTGAGATAAGAGATTATAGGTTCTATCCGTCAAAATCAAAAAACAATGAAGTCTGTCACTTAGCATTCTAAGAACCGAATCCATCGTCCTCATTCTCTCATTTAGCTTCGATATTCTTTCTATAAACTCCCCTACAAAATAGGTTTCATTTAGCTTATCATTAAATATGGCTTCCATAACATCACAGATTACTTCGCTATAGCGAAGATCACAGTTTTTTTCAGGCATGCATATTATAGGAAAACCTAAAGCATCTGCAGTGTCTATGAATTTTTTATGGATTATTGGAAGAAAAGTGCCCACATAATAAAGTATTAATCCAACCTCTCCTACCTCGTGAAGGATTTTAATGGTCTTGCATTGAGCTTCAACATCATCTTTTATGGAAATAAATGCTGAGATAACTAATTCGTTATTTCTAAAATAATTTTTAGATAAATATTCAGGCACTGCATATTCAAGCACTGAGACAGATACTACAAAATTATCTAATCCCTTAGCACCTGCTACAACTCTTGCTTTATTCAAAGACTTTAGTTTTAAACAATCAGCTACAGTAATACTCATATATCCTCCAATGTTATATTTAAAGCCACTATTATTTAAAATAACAGTGGCATCTATATGATAAATCAATATATGTATTAAATTTCTGCTACATTTTTTTCTTTATTAGGATTTGTTACAATATCTCTTTTTGTGCCAAAGAAAGATAATACTAAAGTTCCAGGTCCTGCATGAGCACCAATAGTAGGACCCATTTCTGTGATTATTATATCTTTAACCTTATGCTTTTCCTCTATTAATTTTTTTAAGGTAATGGCATCTTCTTTACAATCAGCATTACAAATAAATAAAGTTTGGCTTTCAATATCCTCTCCATAATATTCAAGCATTTCTATAAGATAATTTATAGATTTCTTTCTGCCTTTAACTTTGGTAAGAGGCAGCAATTTTCCATAAGAATCAACAAATATGATAGGTTTAATATTTAAAAGACCTCCAACTATAGCACTCGTTGCGGATATTCTTCCACCTCGTTTTAAATAAATCAGGTCATCTACTGTAACCCAGTGATGCGCTCTATCAATATTCATATTAAGCCAATTTGTTATTTCTTCTTTAGATTTTCCTTGTTTCATCATTTCGTTAGTATAATATACTAATATTCCAAAACCTATAGACGCAGATCTAGAATCTACTATTGTAATATCAGCATTTTTATATTTTTCTAAAATATTTTGCTTTGCTATATTTGCACTATTTATAGTTCCACTAAGACCAGAGGAGAGCCCTATATATAAAATAGAAATATTATCTTTACAGTACTTTTCAAAAACACTATAAAAAGTTCCTGAATTTACCTGTGAAGTCTTTGGCATTGCTCCATTTCTCATACGAGAAAATATTTCTTTTTGGGAAATAGTCTCACCTAAATCATCTAAGAAGTCTTTTTCTCCTATATTAACATTTATTCCTAGAAAATCTATATTATTTTCTTTTAAATATGCATTTGGTAAATCACAACTTGAATCTGTAATTAACTTAAATGGCATTATTATCACCTCAAAATTTAAAAGTTAAGTTAAATTTGGTTAGATTTAATTTGTACACTAATTAAATTCAAGTGTACTATAAAAGATTTGATTCTTCAATTTAAAAGTTTATATTACTATATTAACACATTTTAACTAATTGGGACAAATTATTTTTTCGTTGTAGGGATAAAAGGTTTTATGCTATAATTCATTAGTAATTATGAAAGTTTGGAGGAATGCCAGTGGATAGCATAAAAAATGAAGCCTCCTATGCAAGTTATGATGTGAATTCTCTAACTTCATTAGAGAAATTGGAACCTGTTAGAATGAGACCAGGAATGTATATTGGTACTACAGGCTCTAAAGGCTTACATCATTGTATATGGGAAATACTTGATAATTCTATAGATGAAATAACCAATGGTTTTGGAAGTGAAGCAACAATAATATTAAATAAAGATGGTTCTATTACAATTAAAGATGACGGCAGAGGAATTCCCATAGGTATACATCCTATAAAAAAGATTTCAGGGATTGAGATGGTATATTGTGAGCTTCATACTGGAGGAAAATTTAATAATGATTTTTATAAAACATCAGGAGGACTTCATGGAGTTGGTGCGGCAGTAGTAAATGCTCTAAGCAAGTGGCTTATTGTAGAAGTTCACCTTGATGGTAAAAAATATAAGCAAAAATTTGAATATGCCTTTGATAAAAAATATAAGAGATTTATGCCAGGAGTTCCTGTTACAAAGCTTTTAGAAATAGGAGACTGTGATGATAGAGGAACTATAGTGACATTTTTGCCTGATGATGAAGTATTTTCAAATATAGAGTTTAAATTTGATATTATAGATGAAAGACTTCAAGAGCTTGCTTTTCAGAATAAAGGCATAACGCTCACTCTAATAGATAATAGACATGATGAATTAAGAGAAAAGAAATACTATTCAGAAAAAGGGCTTTTAGATTTTATAAATTATTTAAACGAGAGCAGGGCTGTTCTTCACGAGGAGCCTATTCATTTTGAAGGGGAAAAGTATATAAATGGATCATTTGTAAGTGGAGAAGTCTGTATACAATTTACGGATTCAACTACTGAACATATTTTAAGTTATGTCAATAATATTCCTACAAAAGAAGCAGGTACACATGAATCTGGATTTAAGACAGGAATGACCAGAGCTTTTAAGGAATGGGCAAGAAAATTAAATCTAATTAAAGAAAAGGACAAGGAGTTTGAAGGAGACGATTTAAGGGAAGGTATTTGTGCCATATTAAAGATAAAGATTACAAATCCAATCTTTGAAGGACAGACTAAGACCAAGCTTGGAAATCAGGAAGCATATACAGCAATAAATGATTTGGCTTATACAAAATTATGCAGTTGGATAGAGGATAATAAAGATATAGCTACTATGATAATAAACAATGCTATTGAAGCTTGTGCAATCAGGGAGAAGATAAAAAAGATAAGCGATGCTGAAAAGAAGAAAATAGGAAAGGGGCTTGCCCCTCTTGCAGGAAAAATATCAGTCTGTACTCTAAGGGATCCTTTGGTATGTGAACTTATTGTTGTGGAAGGAGATTCTGCAGGAGGATCTGCAAAACAGGCAAGAGATAGGAGATTCCAGACTATTATGCCTTCAAGGGGAAAGATAATGAACACTGAAAAGCAGAAAATTGAAAGCGTGCTTGGAAGCGATGAGCTTAAGATATTTTCCTCCTGTCTAGGTACAGGAATTTTAGATAATTTCAAAGAAGAAGATTTAAAATATCACAAGATAATAATATTAAGCGATGCAGATGTGGATGGTTATCATATTAAGACCCTTTGGATGACATATATTTATAGGTATTTAAGACCATTAATTGCAAATGGATATTTGTATTTAGCACAACCTCCTCTTTATAAGGTTTATAAGGAAAAAGGGGAATCCATTTATGTTTACAATGATTTTGACCTAGGAAAGGCCAAAAAAAAGATTGGGAAAAATGCGCTTGTGCAAAGGTATAAAGGGCTTGGAGAGATGAACCCAGAGCAGCTTTGGAATACAACTATGAACCCTAAAACTAGAAATTTAATACAGATTACCATTGAAGATGCAGCAAAAGCTGAAAAGATGGTTTCTTTGCTTATGGGAGATGTTGTTGAACCAAGGAAAAAATACATGTATAAATATGCAGAATTTTAATTATACCTTACTTACTTATTGGAGGAATTTATGAAGAAAATTTCAAACCCTATACCAGTTGACAACAATATAATACAGGTGCCATTTGATGAAGCTATGCCAGAAAATTACCTTCCTTATGCTGTAGAAGTAGCAAGAGATAGAGCTCTTCCAGATGTAAGAGATGGGCTCAAACCAGTTCATAGGAGGATAATCTATGGAGCTTATCTACTTAAGGCATTTTATGATAGACCTTATTATAAATCTGCAAGAATAGTAGGAGATGTTCTGGGTAAATTTCATCCTCATGGAGATACTTCTGTATATGATGCAATGGTGATTTTAGCCCAGACCTTTTCCACGAGAATGCCCCTAATAGATGGTCAAGGAAATTGGGGAAGTGAAGATGGTGACAATGCTGCAGCTATGAGATATACAGAGGCAAGACTTATGCCTATTTCCATGGAATTAATAAAAGATATAGAAAAAGATGTAGTAGATATGGTTGATAATTATTCTGCAACAGAAGTAGAACCTGTAGTTTTACCAGCAAGATATCCAAATCTTTTAGTAAATGGGACTTTTGGTATAGCTGTGGGACTTGCCACTAATATTCCTCCCCATAATCTTTCAGAGAGCATAGATGGTGTAATTGCGTTTATAGATAACAATGATATAACCACAAAGGAGCTTATGGAGTATATAAAAGCTCCAGATTTACCTTTAGGGGGAATCATAATAGGTCGTGATTCCCTATTAAATGCTTATGAAACTGGGGAAGGAAAGGTTGTACAAAGGGCAAAAGCTACCATTGAAAAGCTTGAAAATGGAAGATTTGGAATTATCATCACTGAATTTACATATAGAAAATCTAAAGCTAAAATACTTCAAGCGATATCTGCAATGACAACGGATAAAAAATCTCAAAAGATCCTTGAGATAATATCTGATATAAGGGATGAATCAGATAGAGATGGAGTAAGAGCAGTTATAGAGTTTAAAAAAAATGTGGATATAGATAATTGTGAAAAAGTTTTAAAATATCTCTATAGAAAAACTGATTTGCAGATAAATATACCTTTTAATATGGTTGCTATTGTAAAGGGAAAGCCCAAGACTTTAAGCCTTAAAGAAATCCTATCCTATTATGTGGAACATCAAAAAGAAGTTGTGAAAAGAAGGACTATTAAAGAATTAGAAATAGCAAAGAGAAGGCATCATATAGTTGAAGGATTTATAAAAGCAATTGAGGTTTTAGATGAGGTTATAAGGACAATAAGAGAGAGTAAATCTAGAAAAGATGCTGGAGAGAATTTAATATTAAAATTTAAATTCACTACCATCCAAACAGATGCTATTTTAGAGCTTATGCTTTACAGACTCACAGGTCTTGAAATAAAGATATTTAAAAAAGAGTATGATGAATTAATTAAGAAGATTGCAAAATTTGAAAAGATATTAAATGATGAGAAAGAGCTTTTAAAGGTCATAAAGAAGGAACTTATTGAAATAAAGGAAAAGTATAAGAGCGAAAGAAGAACTAAGATAATCTATGAAGAAGAAGAGAGCAAAATAGATACAGAGGATTTTTTTGTAGATGAAGATGTCATGATAACCATGTCAAATGAAGGATATATAAAGAGGATTCCTATTAAATCATATAATAGGAGCAATACAAATGTTTCTGATATTGAATATAGAGAGGGGGATTTTAATAAATTTCTTCTCCAAGGAAACACTAAATATTCCATCATCATATTCACATCTAAAGGGAATATGTATCAGTTAAAGGTTAAGGATATACCAGAGCTCAAATGGAAAGAGAAAGGGGAAAAATTAGATGAAATTATAAAAGCTGATTTAAAAGATGAGATTTTTATAGCAGCTTTTTATATGGATGATTTTAATAAAAATTTAGATATCTATTTTTTAACATCTCAAGGAATGTTTAAAAAGGTTTCTCTTTTAAAGTTTGCTACTTCTTATACCAAGATTCAAAGCATTAAATTAAAAGAATGTGATGAGGTTGTATCTATAAAGCTTCAAAATAAAAGTAGAATGCCAAAGTTTTTAGAGCTTAATACAGCTTTAGGACTTAAATTTAAAATTAAGGAACCTATACTTGAATATATGGAAAGAAATGTGTTAGGATATGAGCTTATAAAGGTATCAAGGACAAATTCAATCACAGATTTTAAATTTTCAGAAGAAGATGACTATAAGGAATTTTTTGTAAAAATAAGCTGCGGAAAACTTTATACTTATGAATGCTTTAATCAAGAGGATGGTGTGATAGCTACTAATTCTTTAGAAGCTATCATGATCTGCGATTCAAAGGCAAATATATATAAGGTGCCTTCAGCAATGATACAAAATTCAAGTGAGATTGATTTGGACAAACTTTTATCTATATCTAAAGAGATTAGTATTGTCAATATATTTTCTATTTTAAATTATGAAGAAAAATTTAATCTAATATCTGTTACATCCAAGGGATATATCAAGAAAACACCTTTAGCAGACTTTAAAGAAGGGGGCTTTTGTAGTGTATTTCATAAACTAAAATTTCAAGATGAAGAAATAGTCTCGGCATTTCTTTCAAAAGAAGGGGATAATGTTTTAATCATAACTAAAAAAGCTATGGCTATTAAATTTAGTTTAGACGAAATAAATGCCTTAGGCAGGGTAGCTTCAGGTGTAATTGGAATTACTTTAAAGAATGATGATAAGGTTATATTTTCTTGTAATGCCGTAAGTGGAATTTTAGGGAGTATAGCACTACAGACTAATAAAGATAATAAAAAAACCATAAAATTAAAAAATATAAAGCTTCAAAATAGGGCAGGAGTTGGAAACAATTTAATGGTTGTAGTATTTGAAGAGGATGTATCAAATATATATATATATTAAAATAGTTTTTAAAATTATTGATTAATCCTTTAGATAAATATATCATTAAAATATAATCATAAAAAGGGGGAAATATATGGTTGTTATTCTAGTGCTTGCAGTCTTTATTGCGTTATTATTTGGATTATACTATATGCAAAAGAAAAATTACTCATTTAGCAAAAGAGTGCTTACAGGACTTGGAATTGGAATAGTATTTGGATCTTTATTGCAACTGATATTTAAAGTATCCATGCAGGATGTGATAAAAAATACTACAGATTGGATGAATATAATCGGTTCTGGTTATATAAGTTTACTGAGAATGATCACAATTCCTCTCATCATGATTTCCATACTTACTGCAATTTTAAATCTTGAGACTTCAAAAGGTGTTGCTAAAATGTCAGCTATTGTAATTGCAGTCTTGCTTATGACAACATTTACTTCTGCCATAATTGGTGTAGGAAGCTCCTTGGCTTTTGGGCTTAAAGCAGACGAAATACAAATAAGCGATAAGGAGACTCAAAGAGGAGAAGCTCTTGAAAAAGCAAATGAGGATAAGGGTACAGTACCTCAGCAAATATTAAAAGTTTTGCCAAATAACCCTTTTGCTTCAATGGCAGGTCAAGGAGATTCTCCAACTCTTGCTGTGGTAATATTCACTTCATTGCTTGGCATTGCAGCCCTTGGCATAAAGAAGGAAAATGAAAGAGTATTCACTAAATTTAAAGAGGGCATTGCAGTAATCTATTCTGTAGTATTTAAGTTAGTGGATATTATATTAGAATTGACACCTTATGGTATATTTGCTATTATGACAAGAACAATTGCGACTACAGATTTTGGAGCAATAATTACCCTCATTAAATTTATAATAGCTTCTTATGTTGCTCTTATTTTGGTTTTGGTGCTACATGCTATTTTACTTTCATTCTTTAAATTTAAACCTTTAATATTCTTTAAAAAGGCATGGCCAGCATTATCTTTTGCATTTACATCAAGGACTAGCGTAGGAACATTGCCTTTAACTATAGATGCTCTAAAAAATAGGCTTGGATTATCTGATGGAATTTCCAATTTTGCAGCAACATTTGGAACATCCATCGGACAAAATGGGTGAGCTGGTGTTTACCCTGCAATGCTTGCAGTGATGTTAGCTCCTATAGCTGGAATTAATCCATTAAATCCAATTTTTATTATACAGGTAGCTTTTATCTCAGCTATAAGTTCATTTGGTATTGCAGGAGTTGGTGGCGGTGCCACTATAGCTTCAATTATGGTATTATCAGCGTTGAATTTTCCAATTGCAATTGCAGGAGTTCTCGTATCTGTAGAACCTCTCATAGATATGGGGAGAACAGCAGTGAATGTAAGTGGTTCCATGGTATCAGGACTTATTGCAGGAAGATTTACAAAACAAGTTGATGATAAAGTTTATAACAGTGATATAAAGGATAAGAAAGTTAGCAATTATATATAAAAATTTAAAACAAAGGTACAAAATAAGCACCTTTGTTTTTTTATTCTTTCGTATTCTTTCGTATTTTTTCGTATTTTTTCGTATATGGTAAATTTTTCAATTATTATATTTTAAAATAATTAATGTATTAAAATAAATAGTTAACGTTTGTTTATATATTATAAATTACATTACTGATATAAAATATTACAAATGTAACATATTTAAAAAAATAATTAAAATAGATGATATATTATTATCTATAAAGTTTTTCATAAATAGAAAACAATAATAGCTAGATTATTTTTTGTAATATAATATTGCAAGTTATAACTTAAATTAAATTGAATTTGAGAAGCTTTAAAGAGTTTTAAGGGAATGGAGCTTTTATATGTTGAACTTAAACTTTAAACATGATATCATCTATTGCCTTTCTATAAAAGAGCGGCTTGATGTATTTAAAAAGAATAATCATATTTTTGAAAGTAGTTTAAAAAATATTCAGTCTTGGAAAAAACAACAGAGCTTAGTAAATGGAGAATCATTTTTGAACATGCTTAAAAATGAAAATGTGAGTGAAAAAGAATTTAATTATGCTATTAAAGAACTAAATGATCTAGATAAACATGACTTATATGAAGAACTATTAAAGACAGATATGTATACAGTGTTTTTAAATATAATTGATATTTTTAAAATAGAAGAGAGGGAATTTTCAAAATATAATACTGAATATGAGCTTCCTTATACAATAAGGCCATTTTTATTTTATCTTGTTAATAAGATAAATTACTTTTCTATAAATTTATCAAATATTGACCTATGTGAAGAAGCTTTCGATTCTTTGATTAATTTACTCGCAAGTGAACTTTTAAGTTGTTTTATAAAATCCCTTAATTTAGAAATATATAAATATAAAGTGGATAATGAATTATACAATAAACCATCTGATGATCTGTTTAGTGATTTTATAAAGATAAAATTTTATGATTTAGATCATATATTGAATTTTTATTCAAAATATCCCACTTTGATTAGATTATTAACTTTAAAAACAAATGATTTTATAAACAATGTAAATGAATTCTTACTAAGGCTTAACCATGACATATATGATATTGAGAAAGAATTTAATATAAAAATAAAGAATAGAATCATAAAGAACATAAACTGCAAAAATAATTATCAAAAGAATGGAAAAAGTGTACTTGAATTTGTATTTGGAGATGGTGAAAAATTTATCTATAAACCTAGAGGATTATCTGTTTTAAAACCTTATAATACATTTATTAAATGGTTTAATGAAAATAGCAACCTCCTTGATATTCCTCAAAGTAAAGTTTTGGATAAAGGTGATTATATATTTTCAAGTTTTATTGAGTATAAAACTTGTACTAAAGAAAGCGAAGTTATCAATTATTATAAGAGATATGGAGAGATAATTGGTTTAATATACTTTCTTTGCGGAAATGATTTTCATCTTGATAATATCATTGCAAATGGGGAATACCCATATATTGTTGATGTTGAAACTTTAATTCAAAGCTTTAGTAAACTTAATTTTGAATATGAAGCTAAGCAAGAAGCTAAAAAGATCATCTCAGATTCTGTATTATATTCAGCATTATTACCATTTAAAATCTATGGTGCAAAAATAGATAATGAAATAGAGGTTGGTGCTTTAAGTGGATATGAACAAATCATTGGGAATAAAGTTTTGACATCAAACAAGAAAAAAAACATTCCAAGTTTAAATAATGAGTATGTAGACTATAAAAAATACACTTCTTATATTATAGAAGGATTTAGAGAAACTTGTGATTTTATAATGAAGTCAAAAGATTTTTTAACTTTAGGGGATGGATTTATAAATATATTTAAAGATGCAATGGTGAGAAATATATTAAGGCCATCATATAGTTATTCTCTACTTCTAGATTATTCATATAATCCAGATTTTACATCGGATTTTTTAAAAAGAGAAAAACTTATGGAAAATCTGTGGGCATATCCTTTTGAGAATAAGGCAGTAATTAAATATGAAGTTAAGGATATGCTGTTTGATTATATTCCAATTTTCTATAGCTTTTGTAATTCAAGAAATTTAATTACAAGTGATGGAGAGGTTATAGAAGATTATTTTGAAGAAAGTGGTTTTGATAGAGTAAAAAATAGAATTAAAAATATTGATAAAGATGAAATAGAGAGGCAAGTCTCTCATATGATAGTATCCTTTGGACTATATGAGGAAACTATTTTAAAAAATAAAATAAAGAGACAGGATGTTAAAGCTAATCTACCTCAAACTGGAAATGTAAAATATGATATTTTAAATGAATGTATTGATATTGCAGAGCATATAAAAAGTAAGGCGATATATTCAAGGTCAAAAGATTCTGTCACATGGATAAATACAATACTCAATAAAAATATGGAGTGGGAAATTGCTCCATTAGAATCTAGCATAAGCCAGGGTCTTTCTGGGATTGCCTTATATTTTTATGAATTAAATAGAATAACAGGAAAATATTATTCTCTTTATGAAAAAATTCTAAAGTCAGCATATGATAAATCTATCTACTTTTATGGAAAAGAATCTCATTTTAAAAATAAATATTCTCTGTTTTTGCCACTAATAAATGAATATAGGTATTCAAAATCTAAAGATATAATGGATAAACTAGAAAAAATGAGCAAGTTTCTTCTTGAAAATATTTCAAATGTAGTTGCATTTGAGTTTATGGGTGGATCTTCTCGGCTTATTCAGCTTATGCTTATTTGTTTTGATATATTAAAGGATGAAAAATATTTAAGTTTAGCAGATAAATTAGGAGATAGACTTATAAATCAATTAGAGGATATTAAGATAGAAAATATAAAACCTGGCATGGGTTATGGGGCAAGCGGCATTTCTATGGTTTTATTTAAACTATCATCGTATATAAATAAGCCTGTTTATGTAGATAAAGCTCTTTTATTGCTTAAGCAGGATAGAAAAAATTATAATTTTAATGATATATCCTATGTAAATGGAAGTGCAGGAATTGGAATATCTAGGCTTGAAATAAACAAATACTATGATGATAAAATCATAAAAGATGAGATAAACAAATGTTTAGAGTTAGCTATAGAGAGTGATATTGCAGATGATTCATTGTTATATGGAAATTTAGGGAATATTGATTTTTTGCTTTGCTATTATAAAGAAACTCTTGATGAAGATATACTTAAAATAGCTAAGAATAAATTAAATCATATTATAAATGTGAAAAATAAAATAGGTTCTTATGGAATTCCATATATTCATGGTTTTGAGACTTTTAATATATATACAGGGTTAGCAGGTATAGGTTATGAATTTTTAAGAGTTTTAGACCCATTTAATGTACCATGTATATTAACATCCAGTTTATATTAATATATTGTTGACAAATAATATGTTTATATATTGAATATCAAGCATTAATTATATATCATGTATTAAAGGGATTTAAAATTTAGCTAGTTTTATTTATGTAGCAGAATATTCCTATTACTATAGGTTAGGTGATTTTTGTGCTTGATATATTTATCTGTGAAGATAATGATAAGCAATTATTAAAAATAAAAAAGTTAATTGAGGATACTGTACTTATTGAAGATTATGACATGAAGGTTGTTATGACATCTTCTGATCCAAAGGATATTATAAATTACACAAAAGAAAAACGAAATAAGGGTATATACTTTTTAGACATAGATTTAGGAGTTAAAAATATCAACGGCTTTGTTCTTGCACAGGAGATACGAAAATATGATAATTATGGATATATAATATTTATAACTTCTCATTCTGAGCTTAGTTACTTGACATTTGTATATAAAGTTGAAGCTATGGATTTTATTATTAAGGATAATTATGAGAATATTAAACATAAGATAAAGGATTGCTTGAAAGTAATAAATGCAAGAGATAGTACAAACAATAACGGAAGAAATTTGATTATTAAGAGCAATGATAGAATAATAAATATTGATTTTGATGAAATTATATACTTTGAAACATCGCAAGAAGCACATAAGATTTTGCTTCATGGAGAGACTAGAGACATAGAATTCTTTGGTAATATGAAAAATATAGAAATTGAATTGGATGAAAGATTTTATAGATGCAATAGATCTTACATAGTAAACAGGAATAAAATCAAAGAAATTGATATATTAAACAGGATCATATATCTTAAAAATGGAGATCAATGTTTGGTATCATTTAGAAAGATAAAAAATCTATTATCTAAAAAAAATTAAGATATGTGCTGGTATGGTCATCAGCACATATTTTAATTATTTGATTTTTTGATATCATACCTTATTTGTTATTTTGTACAATTAAAATATGTAGTATAATTATACTAGTTTAAGAAAAGATCAAAATAGGAATTTAAACGATGTTAATTTTTGCAGAGGGATGTGAGTTAGAGTTTGAGTGTTGAAGCATCTGTAATCCTAAAGGAATCAAATGATATTTTTAGTGATATCTTTAAAAATAAAAGAGAAAGAGAAAACAATTTAAATAACGTAAATGTGTATTTTTATCGTTTTATTGGATTTAACGATGAAGATGAATACATAGATATGATAAAGTCTCTACAAGTATCTCTTAAAAAAAAAGATGTAAATTATATGAAATTTATGCATTCAATACCTATAAATTCAGATATTGAATATATACATGAAGCAGTTAATATATTGAAAAATTTAGATAAAAATATTTTTGATAGAGGCATCGAAAGACTATATACATCAGGATTTTTAAATTTTACAAATATAAAGGAAACTGATATTCTCACAAGAAAAGCACTAAAATTAGTTTTGTCTCTTTATTGTTCCAATGAAATGACCATGAATTTAAATATAGCAATAAATTTTATATGCAAAATGCTCCTATGGTGCAGGGAGATTTTACATAAGCTATTTTTAAACTCTGATGAGGAGTATATTCCTAAAATAATATATTTTGGAAATATAAAAAAACATGAGATATACCTATTAATACTTTTATCTCAATGTGGATGTGATGTGCTTTATATAAATAGTGCCTCAGATTGTGATTTTAGTATTGTGGATAAAAATAACCAATATACAAAGAAGATAGAGTTTTTTCATAAAAAGTATATAAATTTAGATTTAGTATTGCAAGATGAACCTTTTTTAAAAGAAACATTAAAAATAGAGGAAGTAAATGAAGTGAATATTGAAAAATCGTCCTACCTTAAAGTTATACTCAATAAAAACGTGGTGGATCCGTTTAAACATATTCTTGAACCTCTAGCTTCAAGAACTGAATATGTGCAAAAGCCATCTCGTATAATACCTGTGTATTTTTATAGATATTTAGGCATAGATGGAAAAGATGATGATTCCATAGTTTCTTATAAAAATTTATTATACAAAATAGATACACAGTTTAATTCAATAAACAATGGATATGTAAGATTTATGTCATTTATTCCATTAAATAATTATTCAAAATTAAATGCAAAATTTGATAATATTGAAGATGGGTTAACATTTAAAGAAAGTGATATAAATATTCTTTTAAATAGATATATAGATTTAAAAGTCCTTCCCATAACAGATGAACCCCCTTTAAACAATGCTATAGTAGACGCCTTTAAGAAAGTATTAGACCTTTATTTAAAATCTGAGAAAAATAACAGCTTAATTAAAATCAAGAATTTTTTATCTATGATGGTTATATGGATAAATGAATATTTTCCAAAATTATATAAGAATTTAAATTTCAGAGAATGCCCTAAAATATTATTTTATGGAGAAATTAAGCTTCCAGAAATTCTCTTTCTTATATTCTTTTCTTCAATAGGCTGCGATGTATTATATATGAATCCTAGTGAGATTTCAAATGAGGAATTTTCATCTATTGAAAAACATGAAGTTTTTTCTGTAGAAATAAAGCTTAATGATACTATTTCACCTTTTCCTTTTCCTACTGCTCATATACCTATAAGAAAATCTACAGAAAATTATAAAGTTCAAAGAGAAGTTCAAAATGCTATATATGATAATGATAATATTTCAGTTTTTAAACCTTGGCAGCTTGAAAATAAAATAGTCCGTCCTATAACATTAAAATCCACATATGATGAAGTAAAATTGTTATTAAATGAAGAGGCAAAATTTCGACCTGAATTTTCCTTTGACAAAGATAATGTTTACATTCCAAACTTTTTTGTGAAAATAAAGGGAGTCTATGAAGATATAACTGATTATTGGAATGATATGAGAAGTTTTTTAAATTCTAAGAATGTATATTTTATAAATACTCTGCCCTTTACAAAAATAGATACAAGTATAAATGAAAATTATTATAGTTATTTAATTGAAAATAATAGAATAAATACCCAAAAACTGTATGAAGATAGAGGTTATAAATATAATTATTTAAAAACATCTCTCCAAAATTTAATAATAGACAAAGCTAATTATTTAATAAATTCTAATCATATTTTTAAACAAGAAAACAATTTTCAATTTGAACTTAAGGTATTGAAAGTGCTTTTAAATCTATCGCCTCAAATTATTAAGATGTTAGAGCTTTTTGATTTTCCTTCCATTGTCCCTAAGCTAATTATCTTTCATAACAACAAAGAAATGCTCTCTCAAGAAGATGCTATAATAATAGCATTTTTAAATTCCTGTGGAGCAGATATAATAATATTTACTCCTACAAACTATAATGATATTGAACAATTTATTAAAGAAAAGCTCTATGATATATATCAGCTTCCAAAGGTAGTTTTTAATCTTAATTTTAATATGAATGCAGTTTATTCCCAGAAAAAGAAATCTTTCTTTCAAAACTTTTTTAAATAACTCTATATGAGAAGATTCACCACCTAAAAATTTACAGAGAAAAAAACAAAAAAAATTAAAGACAAAGATCCCCCTTTGTTGTTAAAATAATATGCAAACCCCAAACAACAGGAGTGATAATATGTCTTATAAAAGTATTT
>JAVBPQ010000056.1:0-59400 GCA_031549525.1 Clostridiaceae bacterium
CTGAGCCAGAACATCCAATCCGTTTTTTTTAGGCATCATTATATCTAAAATTATTCCGTCATAATTTTCAGAAAGTCCATAATCCAGCGCATCAGCACCGTTATAAACAGCATCAACGGAGTAATGATTATGCTTTAGAATGGCTACTATAGCATTAGAAAGTTCCTTTTCGTCTTCTGCTAATAATAATCTCATTTCATATCCTCCAATATAATCTCTTTAATTGCCTCCAAATTCAAATCAGTTGAGGCTATTTCATCAGCACATCTTTTCAGTTCGGTTACCATCATTTCTTGGTGTCTAATTTCATGTTTATATTTAAGCTTGTGCTCAAGCGATGCCCAGCAGTCCATTGCTAGTGTTCGAATTTGTATTTCAGCGTATACAGTTACTTGTTCCACCACAATCTCTATAATCATATGATAGCTTCTATAACCACTTGGTTTTGGTGATTTAATATAATCTTTTTCGTTTATAACTTTAATATTAGTTTGATTTCTAAACCAATTACAAACTATGTATATATCACTCATAAAAGTGCAAACAACCCGAAAGCCAATGGCATCATAAACTTTATATAAAGCTGCTTCCAAAGTCTCAGGTAGCTTATACCTGTGCAGCTTATCTTGCATATGTTTGGCATTTTTGATGCGAGATTTATAGTGGTCCACAGGATCGCTGTGATTAATCTCTATTTGCTCCTTCCGCAATTGCAAGATCATTTCTGTTAAATTATTTCGTGCCCCTTCAAGGAGCTTAATTGAATCTCCATAAAACATGTAGTCCTCTTGTGTAAGTTCAATATCATTTTCTTGTAAGTAAGCTGAAGAAAAACTCAAAATATATACCTTCTTTCTTTAATTCACCACTAGATCTAGATAAAGAAAGTGGATGATTGATATAACTATAAAATGGCAACCTAAAATGAAACTAAAAAATATAAATAAAATATTTAAATTTAAATATAGATAAAATCAAGGTTTTTTATGGCTAAAAGCTTTATCCATTATCGTAATATTAAAGATAACCATATGCATCCGTTTGTACATCAAGGAAAGTGAATGGTAAAAAAGATAACCAAGAACAATATCTTGGATGTGTGATTGACAAAGAAAAAGGTATCTACCAGAATAAAGAACGTGGTATGTTTGAATTTAGACTTAAAAATGGTTTTTCTTATACTTCCATTTCAAACAAAATATTAAAAAAAAGCTGATTTTAAATTTTGAAATAGAATTATGACGAGCTATATGCATATATAAAGAAAGTTATTGACGGTAAAAGTTCACCTAATGATGAGATAGATCATAAAACAAAAGGCACTAAATTGTGCCTCTTTTTCTATTTAATTTTTACTTAAAGAAAAGCTTTGACATGTCTTCAAATGTATAAACTGGCACAAGCGAAGCTTCTTCTATTCCACCTATCCTAGAATCAATAGCAAGCACCATTTTATTTTCAGTAAGTGGGAAAAACACTCCATCCTTGATTATAAGCCGCTGTATTTTTTCATAAATTTCTTTTCTCTTTTGAATATCTGTTTCAATTCTTCCTTGCTCAAACAGGTTATCCACTTCTAGATTTGAATATCTCATGTAGTTTGCTAATCCATCTGTTAAAAATAAGCTAGCAAATGTATCTGGATCTATTCCCATGATATATCCTGATAGATACATTTCATAATCAGAATTTCCTTCTTTTTGTTTTACCATAAAAGCTTGTAAATCCATAACTATTAATTCTAAATTGATTCCTACAGCTTTTAAATTTTGTTGTATAATAGCTGCTTGTTTCTCATATATTGCATTGTTTGTTATATATGCAAGTCTTATTTTTAATTTATCAGCTCCAGATGATGCCACAAGTTCCTTTGCTCTTTCTACATCATATTTATATGCTGGGACATTTTCTGTATAATATGTGGCCTTCCTTGGTAAAAATGAAATCGCTTCATCTGAATATTCATTTGAGATATAGCTACCTGTTATTATCTCTTGTTTATTTATTGCATATAAAATTGCCTGTCTTACTTCTTTACTTTTGATTGTCTCTGACCCTAAATTAAATGCCATATATCCTATTCTGTTTTCGCTGTAAGGAATTATAGAAACATTTCCTCCTTTAAAGTTGTGAGCATCAGCAGGCTGTATAGCATATGCGTTTATTTCTCCGTTTTGAAGAGCTAAAATTGCTGTATTTGAATCTCCAACTTGTCTAAATATAACATTAGGAATCTTTGGTGCTCCTAAAAAGTAATTATCATTTTTTACAAATTTAGTATATTCTCCTGATTTATAATTGCTAAGCTTATATGGACCAGTTCCTACTGGCGAAGCATTCTTAGGGCTACTTTCTATGTTAGCTTCCCCTTCATACACATGTTTTGGCATTATAAATACATTGGCGATGGATTCCATTGCATTCATAGTTACCTGTGGGAAAGTAAATTTAACATTGTAATCATCAACCTTTTCAACCTTAATTGGCTTTCTAGAAAAAATAAGCTGAGTCTTTGCCCATGCACCTTCTTCTGTAAGCATCTTATCATAAGTAAACACTACATCATCAGCTGTAAAAAGCTTTCCATCTGTCCATTTCACATTTTTTCTTAGTTTTATATCTATACTCAAAAAATCGCTAGATTGTTTTACACTTTCAGCTAAGAAATATACGATATCATCTGCATTGTTAAACATATAAAGAGGAGAATATAAAAGCTTTATAGCCATAAGTCCATATCTGTCGCAAGTTGTAATTACATTTACAGAATTCATAACAGGATCTTCATCAATTGCATAAATAAATGTATCTGGTGTTTCCTCTTTCTTAGCTTCTGTGATATTAGCTGTGGTATCTTGGCTAGCTGTTGAATTTTGTGTACTAGCTGTTATATTTTCGGCACTTTGCCCTGTATTAGTACCTGTGCCGCTTCCACATCCTATAAAGAAAAAAATATAAAGCAACAAGGTTGCTATTAATTTAAATATTTTTTTGTGTTCATACATAGTATCAATTATATCCATTATGATTTAATAAAATTCAACTCATCTAAAGTAGGTTCACCAATTATTATCTTCTCACCTTTATTTATCACAATACATGGTAGACCTACCCTATTTTCTTTTTTTGGAATCTCAAAAACTTCATTTACATCTCTGTACTTTAAAAAAGTCTTTAGGTTTAACATATTTTCTGTTATATCAAGGTATAAAAAATTTATACCTTCTTTAGAAAGCAACTCTTTCAGTGGTTCACAGCTTGGTCAATGCTTGCTGCCATATATTAAAACATTCTTCATAAATAAACCTCCAGTTCAATAATTTAAATAAATATATTATCATTCTATCATAGAAATCAAATTATGAAAACCCATGCATAAGTGCATGGAAAAATAGTCAATTACCTAGTTAAAACTTGTATCCCCTATCTACCCAATATTTCCAATCTTCAATAACTTCTAATGTTTCATCATCAACATCCAGAGGCTCCAATTGCTCTAGGGGAACTAAAAAAAATTTATCTTCCCATTCAATTTCAACAAGTATCCTCTTCAAACAATCCTCTTCACTTGCTATATCTGCTACAACCACCTTTTCATCTTTTTTCAAAGGCGATATCTTTAGCTCTTCTATACAAATAGCATCAAAAGGAAACATTATATTATCCTGAAGATAATAATACCATGCCATTGCCCGTTCTTCTTCATTATGTGCATCCACAACCACTACCATTTCAATGCGATCTTCACGCTTTTCATCTTTTTTAATTTTACCCATAATTTTCACCCTTTCCAAAACTTTTCAACTATAAATATAATTTTTGCCACATTACATAAAATAAGACATATTTTATTATCTAAGCCTTAAGTTTAAAAAAAATAATATCAATAAGTTCTTTAAAATTATTATAGTACCAATAATTTATTTTTCAATATTTTTCTAAACGTTTAGCTTTAAATTTATCAAGACTCGGCAAAAATCCTACTTTAATAGTCAAATTCCAAGTAAATACTAAATAAAAATTCAAAGAAATTAAATCAAAAAAATTACAAATGCATAAATAATATATTCAACATATAAAACATCAAATTTTTAATATTTTTTTGTATTATTATGGTACATTAAATATATATTGTTTTGATATTTTTGTTGATAAAAAGGAATTTTAAGTTTATCATTTTAACATAGTTTAGTTTAAACAAAAAATAAATGCAGGTGTTAGTTTATGGTTTTCTCAAGTTTAATATTTATATTTGAATTTTTGCCAATTACATTATTTTTTCATCTTATAGCAAAAAATATAAGATTAAAAAATATAATATTATTAATTGCATCTCTCTTTTTTTATGCATGGGGAGAGCCTATTTGGATTATTGTTCTCATATTATCAACTTTTTTAAATTTTATATCATCCCAAGTAATAGAAAATAATAAAGGAAAGCGTCGCCGCAGAAATGCTCTTATAATATCTATTTCAGTAAATCTTGCAATTTTAATAATTTTTAAGTATAGTGCTTTTATAGTGGAAAATATAAACCTCATAAGCCCAATAAAGTTTCTTGTTCCTAACATCAAACTTCCAATTGGAATATCTTTTTATACTTTTCAAACCATGTCTTATACTATAGATGTATATAAGAAAAATACAAAAGCTCAAAAATCATTTATAAATCTCTTAATGTATGTGGCATTATTTCCTCAGTTGATAGCAGGACCAATCGTGCGTTATGTAGATATAGAAAAAGAAATTACATATAGAAAAGTCACCTTAGAAAGTTTATCAAATGGTATAACTAGGTTTTTAATTGGTCTTTCAAAAAAAGTGCTCATAGCTAATTATGCAGGTAAATTAGTATCAGATTTATTAAGTACAAATATCCAGACTATATCTGTCTTTAGCATGTGGCTTGGAATAATATTTTTTTCATTACAAATTTACTTTGACTTCTCAGGGTATTCAGATATGGCTATAGGTCTTGGTGATATGTTTGGTTTTAAATTTCTTGAAAACTTTAACTACCCTTACATGGCAAATTCTGTTACAGATTTTTGGCGACGCTGGCATATATCTCTTAGCACTTTTTTTAGGGATTACGTCTATATACCTCTTGGAGGCAACAAACATAATCAAATGCGAAATTTATTTATAGTATGGTTTCTGACAGGTTTATGGCATGGAGCAAGTTGGAACTTCATATTTTGGGGTCTTTACTTTTTCTTGTTTATTTTATTTGAAAAGTTTGTACTTTTAAAATTTTTGGAAAAGATCCCTTCTATAATAAGGCATATTTATACTTTATTTGTGGTTTTATTTGGGTGGATTTTATTTTACTTTGACGACCTGTCAAAACTTAAGGAAGCCTTAGCTATAATGTTTGGTCTTTCAAAACATGCAGTTTTTTCAATGAATAACTATATAATCCTATCAAACAATTATATATTTTTAATAATAGCTGTTATAGCATGTTTGCCTATATCTAAATATATAAAAAGACTCTTATCCTATTTATTATCAAAACACAAATTTGGTATATATATAACTCCAATTACCAATGTAGTATTTAATCTATTTATGATGTTTTTATGCATAGCTTCCCTAGTAGGGTCAAGTTATAATCCATTTTTATATTTTAGATTTTAAGAGGTGAATCAATTGAAAAAAAATAAAACAAGAACAATAAAAAATATAGGATTTAAAACAATACTAGCAAATAATGTAGAAAATAATATAAAAACTACAAAACATATAGAAAACAACATAAGAATCACGAAAAACATAGAAAACAAAGCAAAACATATAAAAAATACAGAAAATAAAACAAGAACTATGAAAAAAACAGAAAAGAAAACGGTCATTGCACAAAAAATTCAACATATAACAATAATCCTGCTATTTCTAGTGCCTATGTATTTATTTTTTATAATAAGCATATTTGATAAAGATAAGACTATTTCTGAAAAAGAAAACCGTACCTTAAATAAAATACCTGCATTTAGCCTTAGTAGTTTATTCAAAGGTAGCTATACTATAGACTACGAAAATTATTATTCTGACACGTTTCCTCTAAGAGATATGTTTATAACTGCAAATTCTAAAATAACAGGTTTATATGCAAACAGCAATAAAGATGGAATGAACCTTGTAACTACTATTAAAAATGAAGATGACTTTCAAGGTGAAGCGCTTCACCCTATAAATGCAAATGCAAATGTAAATATATCATCAGCTTCACCTTCAAAAAATGCAAACTCTATAAATACAACAAATAAAATAGAAACTATACCAAATACAACAGAAAACACAACTAAAGAAGCGTCTCTTCCAACAATAAATGAACCTCAAAATGTAGAGAAGCAAGGAGCTATACTGATTGCAGATACCAGGGCTATGGAATTATATTCAAATGTGGATTCATCTCTTGTAGCTTATGCAGATTCCATAAGTTTGCTTCAAAGTAAACTTCCAGATGTGCAAGTATACAACTTGATGGCTCCAACTTCTATTGAATTTTACTCTCCTGAGGATTATCACACAGGAACATCCTCTCAAAAGGAAGGAATAAACACCATATATAATGCGTTAAAAAATGGAGCAAAGGGAGTAGACGCTTATAGTGAGCTTAGAAAACATGTGGATGAATATATATATTTCAGAACAGATCATCACTGGACTGCAAGAGGAGCATATTATGCTTATGTAGCTTTTTCTAAGCTTTCAAATTTTAAGCCTGTAGATATAAATAAACTTACAAGTGGAAAATTAGATGATTTTGTAGGCACCATGTATATGTTCACTCAAAATGAGAAATTAAAGCAAAACCCTGACTTTGTTGAATACTTTTTACCATCTTCTAAGACCTCAGCAATGATATATTACGATTCTTCCATGACTAATGGTCTTGAAATATCTGTAATAACTCCTAATATTGAAAGTAGCAATAAATATCTCACTTTTATAGAAGGAGACAATCCCATAACATATATAAAATCTGATGTTGAAAATGGAAAAAAGATTTTAATAATCAAGGAATCTTACGGAAATGCCCTTGTACCGTTTCTTTCAAATAATTATGAGGAAATTTATGTAATAGATCCAAGGCAAATAGATCTTGACCTGCCAGCATTTATTAAAGAAAAGAATATACAAGAAGTTTTGTGCATAAACTATTTATTTGCTCCAAGCAATAATACTTTTATGAATGCCTTTAACAACATGATAAAATAATAAAGCGGAAAGGTTACTTTCCGCTTTAATAAGCCATTATTTTTTCAAATTCTTCCCCAGTCAATTTTTCTTTTTCAAGCAGAGCATTTGCAACAGCATGAAGTTTTTCTATATGAGCTGATAATATTTTTTCAGCTTTTGCATACGCTTCATCTATTAATCTCTTTACTTCCTTATCTATATTTGCTGCAGTCTCTTCACTGAAATTTTTAGGTTTTCCATAATCTCTTCCTAGAAATACTTCGTCATCACTGCTTTTATGAAAGGATATAGTTCCAATCTCTTCACTCATTCCCCATTCTGTTACCATCTTTCTTGCTATGCCTGTGGTTCTTTCAATATCATTACTAGCACCAGTACAAATATCGTTAAAAACCAAGCTCTCAGCTACCCTGCCCCCTAATAAAGAAACCATCTCTTCTTCAAGCTTTGTTTTGGAAACATGCATCTTATCATCTTTTGCTACAGGGAGAGTGTATCCTGCTGCCATTCCTCTTGGTATGATGGTAATTTCATGAACAGGATCTGCTGTAGGTAAAAATTTCATAAGCACAGCATGACCTGCTTCATGATATGCAGTAATCTTTCTGTCTTCTTCTATAACAACCCTGCTCTTTTTTTCAGGACCTGCAATAACCCTTGTTATGGCTTCTTCAAGTTCTACCATTGAGATAAACTTCTTATTGGTTCTTACTGCAATAAGGGCAGATTCATTGAGCACATTTTCAAGATCAGCTCCAGTAAATCCAGGAGTCCTTCTTGCAAGAGTTTTTAAGCTTACATCATCAGAAAATGGTTTGTTTCTTGCATGAACTTTAAGTATTTCCTCTCTGCCTTTTACATCAGGGTACATAACAGTTATTTGTCTATCAAATCTTCCAGGCCTTAAAAGTGCCGGATCTAATATATCAGGTCTATTTGTAGCTGCAATTATTATAATACCTTCATTTACTCCAAATCCATCCATCTCCACAAGAAGTTGATTTAAAGTTTGCTCTCTTTCATCATGGCCTCCACCAAGACCTGCTCCTCTATGCCTTCCTACAGCATCAATTTCATCAATGAATATAACACAAGGAACATTTCTCTTAGCTTGATCAAATAAATCTCTTACCCTTGAAGCCCCAACCCCTACATACATCTCAACAAAATCCGAACCTGAAATAGTATAAAAAGGAACACCTGCTTCTCCAGCTACTGCCTTTGCAAGAAGTGTCTTTCCTGTTCCAGGCGGCCCAACTAAAAGAACACCCTTAGGTATCCTTGCACCCATCTCAACATATCTAATAGGAGATCTTAAAAACTGAACTATCTCTTGAAGCTCATATTTTTCTTCATCAGCTCCTGCTACATCCTGAAATGTAACCTTTTTATTTTCAGGGCTAACTAACCTTGCCCTTGATCTTCCAAAATTCATAGCTCCTTTTGTGCCACTTTGACTCTGTTGCAGGAATATAAATATTATAGCAACTGTCAAAATAAGCAATATAAGGGATGGAAGAAAACTTATTATTTGAAAAATATTGCTCTGATTTTTAAAATATATGGTGGTAGTTTGAGAATCTTTATTGTTTATGACATTCTCAATATACTTACTATCAGCAATAGTTGTATATTCTCTATTATCTTTATCTTTCCACTTTACACCATTATCACCTATAGTTATTGAAATCTCTTTAATATTGCCTGTTTCATAACTATTTTTAAAATCAGTAAAGCTTTTAGTGGAAGATTGATCCAAATTATTGCTAAAAATTACAATCATTATGGTGACAATCACTCCAATTATTATATATGAAAGTATTGTTGGAAAATTTTTCATTTCGTTACCCCTTTACTAAATGTTACATTTAAAAATCATTCGTTGGAATAAAATTCTTTTTTTAAAACTCCCACATATGGAAGATTTCTATACTTTTCATCAAAATCTAATCCATAACCTATGATGAATTCATTTGGTATCTCAAATCCAACATAATCTGCTCTAATTTCAGAAACTCTCCTTGAAGGTTTATCAAATAATGCAACTGTTTTAATAGATAAAGGTTTTCTATTTGATAAATATTGAATTAAGTACTTTAATGTTGTACCAGTATCTATAATATCCTCAACTATTAATACATGTTTTCCTTCTATATTATCATCTAGATCTTTAAGTATTCTAACAGCCCCTGAAGTAGTTGTAGAAGCTCCATAGCTTGATACATCCATAAAGTCTATAGTACAATGAATAGATATGTTCCTCATTAAATCAGAAAGGAATACAACGCAGCCTTTAAGAATACCTATCAATATTAACTCTTTTTCAGCATAATCTCTGCTTATTATTTCACCTAGCTCTTTTGTTTTTTGTTCAATTTGTTCTTTTTTAATCAATATTTTTTCAACCTCATTTTCAAATTCCATCATTTTTAATAGTACTCCTCTCTTTAAACTCAATTTTTAAAACTTCACAAGTTTCATAAGTTATTTTAAATTTATTGCTAATCTGATGATTAAATATCCATCCGATTTCCTCTCCAAAGCATATGAGGCTGATATTATCTCTATCCCTTCTTGGAACTTTTTTATCTATAAAGTATTGATTTAACTTTTTTTTGCCATCCATTCCCAAAGGATTGAAGAAGTCATCGTCTTTGCGATTTCTTAGGATTATCTTCTTATTTTTTATTTTACTATAATCAAAATATTTTACCAATGGATATTTATTTTTTGTTAAATTAAATTTATCATTACTTATTATATCAATATTAATATAATAATCAAAGTTTTCAATGACATTCTCTCCAATATAAAGCTCTTTATAAAGAATTTGTTCATAGCTTAATAGTTTTTTAAAAAGATGAATATCTCCATAGGAATTAACAGCAGTGATACTTTCTTTTAAATCTATCATCTTTCCTGAAGAGTTCTTTTGGAGATCTATTATATCCTTAATATGTTTTTTTTCAACATTTGAAAGAGAATCTTTTAACAACTTGAAAGATTCTCTTAAGACTCTATTGATGATAGCCTCATCTAAATCAAATATATCTTTTTTTATAATAACACTATCACCATTTAATTTGCAATATTTTTCTAAACAACCCTTTGCAATTTTATTAAGGTAATTGCAATCTTCTGCAGCATTTTCTGAAAGCCTTATTATAGACTCACAAATGCTTACGTTAAAGTTAACCTTTAAATAGGGAATGAGCTCATTCCTTATCTTGTTTCTAAAATAAATATTATCTTTATTTGTAAAATCAGTCCTTGGTATTATATTATTCTTTATGCAGTACTCATCTATTTTATCCCTTTTAAATATTATCATAGGTCTTATTATATTATCTCGTTTCTTTTTTATACCAGAAATTCCATCAATACCTGACCCTCTTATTATATTCATTAAAACAGTTTCCACATTATCATCTTCATTATGTGCTGTAGCAATCTTATCATAATTTAGTTTTTTCAAGCATTCATCAAAAAAACTATATCTTAATACCCTTCCTGCTTCTTCTATCGTCATTTTAGTCTCTTTTACAATATCATACAAATTTACTTTTTTACTCATAAAAGGAATCAGGTTATTTCGGCAGAATATTCTCACATATTCTTCATCCTCATCAGCTTCTTTTCCCCTGATTCCATGATTTAAATGAGCTACAGCAATTTCATTTTTAAATTCATCTCTAAATAGCAAGAACAAGTGAAGCATACTCATAGAATCTGCTCCACCTGATATTCCAAGTAATATTTTTTCGTCCTTTAAAACAAGCTCATTATCAATCAAAAACTTTTTAAATTGTCTATACATTACCCCTCCAAATAATTCTACATATACTAAAAAATCTTATAAGCTTTTTCAACTATGACTGTTATATCATCTTTTATCTTACCATCATTTATTTCAACTATTTTATCAACTATCTCATTGCATAAATTCTGAGGATCCGCTGTTATGCTCTTTTTTAAAAAACTGCAAAGCCAGCTATAATTTCCTTTTCCATCTAAATCACTCATAGCACCATCGCTTATCATAATTATCATATCTCCATTATGTACGTTTTTTTTCACAATATCAACATCTATTTTATCAATAACTCCCATAGGAAGACTTTTTGAATGTATAAACTCCACACTTGAACCATTTTTAATAAAAGTTGGAGCAGCCCCCATCTTAGCAATTTCCATTTCACCAGTATAGAGATCTATAGTTGCTAAATCTATTGTGGAAAACATTTCATTTTGTGAAAAGTTTATAGACATTATGGAATTTATCATTGTAAGTGCAGTTAAACTATTAAAGCCTGACTTTAAATAATTCTCCATTATATCCACAGAAGCTTTGCTCTCTATCATGGCATTCTTACCAGACCCAACCCCATCGCTTATTATGGTCACCATTCTATCATTTCCTAACTTTTCACATAAATAGCTATCTCCATTTAGCTGTTCTCCATCCTTAGCTATAGATTTTACGCAAGATATTATATGATATCTTGTACTTTCTTCAAATAGCAAAATCACATTATTGTCACTTGCTTCATATTGTTTTGACAGATAAAAATTATTCTTTGTAGCTTCATTTATTATAAAATTTAAACTGTTCTTATTTTTTAAAATTTTGCTATCATTATCGAGTATCACATTTATCTTTATCCTGCTCTTATGATTATCAGTGCATATAACATTTATATATTCAATTTTATTCTCACTAAACCTAGTTTTTAAGATATTCTCTATATCCTTTCTAAATACTATTCCCTCATCTAATTCTTCCATCATGACTTCAAGAGAATCTGACATATTCATCATCTGGTCTGCTAAGATAGCTCTATTGTCATTTAACCTCTTATTCCAGATGTTATAGTTTATACTATTGCTTAATATCTTTTCAAAATCATTTATAAGATTGTTATAATCTATGCATTTTCTTTCAAGCTCATCCCTCGATACATCTAGACCTTCCCTATAACTTTCCAGTATATCTTTGAAAATATTATACATCATAGATAGATTCTTTTTCCAGCATGCATTTCTCAAGCTACAGCATCTACATCTGTTTTCTATTATTTGTTGTATTATCTGCTCATCAGTTTTAATTCCACCATCTTCTAAAGATTTATTCATCCTTAAAATAGTCTTATTCATGCTTTTAAATACATTGCTAAAGTTATCTATTTTGCTCATATAAAAATACTTTAACTCATTGATATAGGCATCTTCCATGAGACCATTTGCTTTTACTGATTTTTTGTTATTGAATACACTTCTTATATAGGAAAATGGAGTTAATATAAAAATACAAGCTGCAACTGTTGCTTCTATAAAAGTAATATTTATAGTTTCTTGGGACATTGGATTTATAAAAAATACTCCAAGCAAAAATATCATAGCAACTATATATTTTGAAATATTCTTAAGCTCACTTACTATGGTTCCTATTATTCCATAAAAACCAGAGTATATTATAAAACTTTCATTAATACCTATTATTGCACCAGATACAATACCATAAAGGCTTGCCATACTCAAATTTGACATAAATCCATAAATAAGTATAAAGGATAAACTAAAAACATTAGAAAGATTTACGCCATAAACTTTAAAATTATCAATACCTAACACCAAAAGCCCAGCTAAAGAGCTTATGATGAGCACATTTTCTGACTTTAAAAATGTTAGATTTCTTTTGTTCTCTATATGATAAAAAGCAAAATATGCAATAACACAAATAGGAATAATAGTGATTATATTTAAACCAATATTTAAAAGTGAATATGTAATATGCCATCCTTTAAAAAATATGTTATAAGGAAGCATTGCAGCAATAATATATATTAAATTTACGAATATTTTAACTATGTTATTTTTAAAATTAATCACTTTATTGCACAGAAAAAGAATGAGCAATATAGATGCATATATTGGAATATCACCTATATTATGTATAGCTAGCGTCAAATAACCTGTCATAGAACCAATTAAAACAGAAAAATTTTCTCTTTTTCTATTTATCATTATAGAAGCAAGCAAAACTCCAATAGCTGCAGCATTAAATTTTAAATCTCTTATAAAATTTACCCTAGAAATTAAAAAGCTACATATAAATATGATAGCATACTTTAAATGTTCTCTGTCTATGACTATATTTTTCTTTATATCATATTTATCTTTACTTTCTACTCTTTTATATGGAATTATTTCTGTTCTCTGTTGCATATAACTATCTTTCTCCCCCAAAATTAATTTTCTATTATTATAGCAATTAAAACAGTAAATAATTGTAAATTATTACAATAAATACACTATATTCGTATAAAAAAATATTTAAATTTTATACAAATTAATATTAAAAAGTATATTTTTTTTAGCATATATATAAATTAAAGTTATAAAATATCATTAATATGTGAAAAATAGGATTTTATACTAATTTCAATCATAGAAGACAGGTTTTTTTATGATAAAAGCAATATATTATTAAATTATTTCCCATCCTAAGGATACTCCTACCTCTTTAGGTAGTAAGAAGAATTGTCACAAAGATAAAATGAAAAAGCCACTAAAATACAGATTTAGTAGCTTCAAAATATGATTATTCTACAGCTATTGCACCAACAGGGCAGCTTTCTGCTCCTTCCTTTGCCTCTCCTTCCTTGTCAGAAGGTATATCATCTATAATAACTTTGGCCTTGCCATCTTCATCCATATCATATATATCTGGTGCCACAGTAGGACAAAGCCCACATCCTATACATAAATCTTTATCAACATGTGCTTTCATAAATTCTCTCCTTTAATTTAAGTTTTATGTTTTATCCTATATTTTGTGAAACTAAAAAGTAATTATACCTTAAATTTTTAAAACTTATTTCTCAGCGATTTTAACACTCCATTTTTCATCTGATTTATCTGAATATTCAGCCCTAAGAAAATATGTTTTATTGCCCTTATCTATCTTATTTTCAAAAAAATAATTGCACTCATATGTAAACTCATCAAAGCCTGTAGTCTTGATATTCAGTACTATATCATAGCTTTCTTTATCATCTATATCGAATATGTCACAATTTAAACCAGATTTTCTAATCTCATCAGTAAAGGTTTTAACATCATATGAAAATATAAATCTTCTATATTCTGTATCTTGATTTAAATTTATTAAAAATTTATTTTTTCTTGCATTTTCATTTGTTTTGCAATATTCATCTAAAATATCCAAAATACAATTATAGTACACATCTTTAAAATTCTTTGGAGGTTTTCTAAGTATCAAAAAGTTATTGATGATATTTTTATCTAAGCTATCAGCTATGTAATAGATTTTATCTTTAGAATAAAAATTACCTAAAGATCCATTAATTTCACCAGCAATATAATCAAAACTGATAGGTTCATCTTGGTCAGTATAAAAATTTAAAGTATAATCTGGTAAAAGATCAGTTTTTTCACTTACAATCTTTCCTTTACTTAAGATATCGTAAATATCACTAATTGTATTTTTATCTGTCACTATAAATTCAAATCTATTATCTCTTATATTTTGTACTACTATTTTTTTAACCTTTCCTTCTATAAACTCGAAATCCAAATTCTTTGTTCCAACCATAACTTGCATTTGTGTTATACTTTTGCAACTTGAGAGAAAAAATATGAAAATACAAATTAATAATATACTCCTTCTCATTTAAAAAAACTACACTTCCCTCTTTTTATTTTTGTAAATAAACAAAACTAATCCTATGCAAAATCCAAAAATTCCTATAAATTGTGCACTACTTAAATAACCTACACTTCCTCTAGGATCATCTCTTAAAAACTCGATGAGAAATCTGCCAATGCTTTTTAAAATGAGATATAAAGCAAGTACTCTACCATTTTTATTCTCCTCTTTTTTATGTTTAGCTCTGTACCAAAGTAAGAATAAACCTAGCATAAAATCAAATCCGCTTAAAAATAACTGAGTGGGGTATCTTCTTGAATTATCAGGTGTAAATGGAGAATTAAAAACACACCCAAGGATGGAATCCGTTAATTTACCATAACAACAACCTGCAAAGAAGCATCCTACTCTACCGAATCCTTGAGCTATTGCCACCCCAGGAATCAATAAATCTAATGTAGTTAATATGTTAAATTGTTTCTTTTTACAAAATAAATATACGCTGATAATTCCTCCAATTATAGAGCCATAAATTACAAAGCCCTCTCCAAAATTCAATATAAATTCCAAAGGATCCTTTATGAAATCTTTATATTGTATTATTAAATATAATATTTTCCCTCCAAGCACTCCACCTATCAATACATAAAGCGTAAGCGAAAAGACATCATCTGCACTATAATCATTTTCTTTACCTAGTTTCTCTGTAAGATATATAGCTACTATTATTCCAATTGCTATCATAAGGCCATATCCATAAATTTTAAGTCCATATATTTCAAACAACACTGGTCTCAAAGGCTTATCCCCCTTACACTTTTTAATCTTATTCATTATAGCATAAAAAAAAGCAAGTTGCACCTTAACTTTTAAGCATGCAACTTCTTAAATATAATTTATACGAATTTAATTTCACATACAATACTTTCAAATAGTATTCTTATATTTTCTTTGCTAATCTTATCATTAAAAGAAAAACAAAGCTTTATAACATCATCACCTTGAGCAGTATAATAATTAAAATTTCTTATTGTCAAATTATCCTTAAATATTACCTTGTTAGAAAGCAATATATATTTTAGCTCATTTAGTACCAATTCAGATCTTATAAATCCTTCTGAATCTCTTTCTATAATTTCGTCTAAATGAACTCCATCCTTTAATACTTCAATAGAGCCAGTTATATTATCTTGTTTATCTTTAAAAACAGCCCTATGATAATCTACTTCTTCAAAAACAATATCATAATCCCATGCTTCTGGCAATTTATAATTAACATCATTAAAGCTAAATGTTCTAAAATACCCCACATCATATTGCATAAATGCATTTGCTTGCAATTTTTCATGAAACTGCTTTTCAACAAAAAACAGCAGAGCTATGAGAATCACTACAAATAAAGTCATAAATGCATTTTTATTATAGTTTTCTTTTTGCATCTTATTTTTCTGGTATCAAAACTGTTGAATTTCTAAAATCATAGAACATGAGCCAATATCCCATATCTTCATATGCATTTGGTGAAGCAGGAATCCATATTACATAACCAGTTTTGCCATCTAAAGGCTGGCTATATTTATCCTTTGTGCCAGGGATTCCATATATTAGGTATTTCATCATTCCATCTTCATCATATTTTAGCCCCATGATATAATGCTTAAATTTACAAAAATAAGGATAATAACTTATCATCGGATAATATGCCACAGTATACTTATTATGCTCTTCATCATCTAAAAGACTATCTAAGTCATTTATATTTATCCTATACCATTTGGTATTTTTAATCTCAGGTGCAAAATTCTTTATCTTATCAAAATCCTTCAAAGCATCTTTAAAAAATTTTCCTACGTTGCCCTTTGGAAAATCTCCATCATATTCATAGTCATCTTTTAGAAAATTCTTGTGATGATCATGGTCATTATAATACTCTTCATGTAGAAAGTCCTTATCGTGATCATCATGGTCATCATGGTCATCATCACGGTATCCAAATGGCTTGTATTCATCTTCTCCAATGCCATCATTAAAATCATCATCGTGATTTTTACAAAGCTCTTCTACCCTTGTTACATCACCTTCAGATAAATTAGTCTCATAAATATTGCTTTCTTTTTCCAAGGTAGAATTTATAATATCATCATAATCACCTGAAATTTCTGTCTCTCGCAGCATATTTACATCATCTATTGTTAAATTATCTTCATAAATATAGGTTTCCTTTTCAAGAGTAGAATCTATAATATCATCAGGATCGCTATACTCTATCATATCATCATAATCATCTCTGTTCATATGAATATGATTTTCATAGTTATTATCAAATTTTTCAATATGCATATCCTCATAATTTTCAAAATCATCTATGGTAGGTTCTTGCATATCAATTTCATTCATATCATCTATATTTTCAATTTTTAGCAAATTTTCTTTTGTATTTATTTCACCTTGCTTTTCAACTTTAGGACTTATCTTTTCTACGCCTTCTTTAGGTATTGGCTCTATATCTATTATTTTATCAAGTTCTTGAAGCTCCTCATCAGTAATATCCACATTTATATTTTCAGGAGCTGCCTCCCTCTTATAAGGAGTCATTTCATCTATTATTTTATGTTCATCTATATTCTTGTTATTTTCAATTTCATTTTCGTATTTTTCATAATTGATTTTTTCATCAGGTTTAATCTTTTCCTCTTTTTTATTTGTTTTTTCTTGATTAGATTTTTCATTAATATACATATTCAATATCTTAAATTTTTTCCAATCTGGTATATCTACTGTATTAAACCCAACCAAGGGCGCAAGAACAGACCCATTGTTCATCATGGTCAAAGCTGCTCCAGAGATTTTATCAAACGCTATATTTGTTCCGCTTATATTATCTTGGTCATATTCCATGCTTACTTCTGATCTGCCTGTGCTATCTAACTTAATTGGACCTAAATTTATTAATTTATCAGTATTTTTCTTTGATGCAATAAGAA
This sequence comes from Clostridiaceae bacterium, assembly GCA_031549525.1. Taxonomy (GTDB): domain Bacteria; phylum Bacillota; class Clostridia; order Clostridiales; family Clostridiaceae; genus WQUF01. The sequence goes on from JAVBPQ010000056.1 coordinate 17,860, forward strand.
ACATATAATAAGGCAAATTCTCTTTCTTTAAATTTTGAACATAGAAAGTTATTTTACACTTATTATTTTTACACTCAACTTTAGCATACCCTGTTGGGACCTTATTAGGTGTCAACCCATAACCTTTGTCTGATTCTTGAAGTATAATAAAATATCTGCTGAAGTTTTTATTTTGAGACACTTAAGTTTTCCTCCACATATTGTTGTTAATAAATATATGAAAGTACATAATAAAAAATGCTTTATTATAATAAAGCACTAAATAAATTATAAAATTGGATTACTTCTAAATTCTCAGCTCTTTCGTTAGGATCTATTTTTAATTTTACAAAAACCTCCTCAATGCTATTAAAATTTTTTAATTTAATAGCTTTCTCAATAACCTTAAGGTTATTTTTTAGTGTCTTTCGCCTCATATTAAAACATACCAAAATGAAATCTATAAACGTTTTTCTATGGGCATAAACATCATCTTTTTTTCTAAAATTTAAAACCATAGAATCTACAATTGGTTTTGGATAAAAACAGTGAGGTCCAACTGATTCCACTATTTTGATATCATAATAATATTGCATTAAGACAGAAAGAGGTATATATGTTTTAGAGCAGGGCTTAGATAATATTTTATCACACACCTCTTTTTGCATCATCATAGTTAAAGATTCAAATCCATTACCTTCTTCAATTATCTTATATAAAATATCAGAAGTTATATAATAAGGCAGGTTTCCTACTATTTTTAATCTTTCCTCTTTAAACATATTTAAATCCACTGCCATGATACTTTTATTCAATATCTCTACGTTGTTAAACTCTTTAAGCTCATCCTCTAATATTTTTATTAAACCCTTATCCACTTCTATAGCCATGACCTTCTTAGCACTTTTGCAAAGATGTTTAGTTAAAACCCCTGTACCAGAACCAATTTCAATAATTGTATCAAGAGGTCCTGCCTCTGTAGCATCTATAATTTTATTGACTACATTTTCATCTATTAAAAAGTTTTGACCAAGATCCTTTTTAAATCTAAAATCATAATTTTTCACAATTTCTAAAGGATTCACATTTATCACCCATTTCCATCTCTCTTATAGCATCATAAAACTCCTCTTTAGATATTCCAAATTTATTTAACCTATTTATAAATTGCTTTGAATTACAAGATCCAATTCCTAAAATTTTGCCTAACTTTTCTCTTTTTTTAGTCGAATCCATGCCAACAGTTAATCCATTATCTACCATATCTTTTATGCTAAAGGTATGATTCACATCTACTAATGTAGGCTTTGCATTTTTTAGAGCTTTTATAATGACATCCTTTGATGCATTTTCAACACCTATATTTCCCTTCTTTAATCCGTCTCCCCTAACAATATAAGCGTGTTTAATACCTGCTACCCTCTTTGAAATTATTCCTCTTATCTTTTCTCCTGCAAAATCTGGATCAGTAAATACTATAACACCTCTCCTTTTTTGAGCCTCTTTTATCAATTCTATAATATCTCCATTTATTCCAAATCCCCCAACTGGAATAACTTCAGCATCAACTGCATTTTTTACAGCGATTACATCATCTCTTCCTTCTACAACTATGATCTCTTTTATCATCTAGTAGCTTCTCCTTTTCCTTTTTTAGTTTATCAACGATCTAAAAATAAATACAAATGTGACATACAAAAGCATAACAAATAAGGCAAATACAATCAAGATAAAAGGTATAAATGGAAATTTAAAGGAGCGAAAATTCGCTCCAAATAAGTATTTTTAATATTTTCATCAATCTAATATAGTGACTTCCACTGTCTTTATGCCCCAATTTATGCACTCTTGAGGAGTATCGAAAAATACATCGATTTTACTTCCCTTTATAAGTCCGCCTGTATCTTGTGCTATGGCATAACCATATCCTTTTACATATACCTTTGTTCCTAAAGGTATTACAGTTGGATCCACTGCTATTGTGCTGTAGCCACTTGGATTTCTAGTTGCAACTGCACCTGAAGCAGTTATATCATAATAGGATCCTCCATCATATGGAGAATACGCTGTAGCAACACACATCATGATATTATTATTTGATTGCAATTCGCTAAGCTGCACCACATTATTTTGTGTATTAGTATTCAATATTGGCTTTGGTTTTTCCTTAGTACCCTTAGCTATGATTTTCTCTATAGGCTCTTCTACTACCTTATCAGAAATTACCTTTCTATGAACTTCATTACCTTCCTTTAAAGTAACTTCAAATTTGATCTCCTTTTTGCCATTCTGTCCTTCCTGGACAATGCTTTCTTCACCAATTGTAAGGCTAGCATCTTCTTTTTCTGTTGTTTTAAATGCTACTTCTTCACTCGATGTTTCAATCTTTTTGTCAATTCTAGTGATTTCGATCTTCACATCTTCTGTAACTTTTTCATCTAGTAAAGGGTTTACTACATCATATTGCCTCAATGTGATGTTTTGTCTATTAAGAAGCTGCCCTATGGTTTCATCTGCCGAATAAACATTTGCAATTTTTCCATCACAAGAAATAGTAGCAGGAACAGCCCTATTTATTATCAGGTTTGTTTTATCCTTAATTTCGGATTTTAAATCTATAGAGACCTTATCATATGAATTTACAACTATATCATGATTGTTAAGAACATCTTCATAAGTTTTTGAAAATGTACCTATGCTATACTTTTCTCCATCAACTTCCACAGTAATATGCTTATATTGCTTAAAGATAAATGTAATTGAAATTACAGCAATTAATATTAAAGAAATCCACAAAAAAAACCACTTAATTTTTAAATTTCTTCTCCTTTGACTAGTTAATTGCTTAGTTAAACCATCACTCATAAATTCCTCCTATAAGAAATAAAATACTATCCTTATAAATTAACCAAAATAGCTAAAGTTTAATCAGTTTGTTATGTATAATGTCTACTGTTTTTAATTTAGAACAATATTAAATAAATTTAAACTATTGTTAACTAATATGGTGCTCAATTCCTCAGCATCAATTTTTTTTAAATCAGCTATTTTGTTAATTATATAGGAGATATAATCGGACCTATTTCTTTTCCCCCTAAAAGGTTCTGGTGTCATATATGGAGCATCGGTTTCCGCTAAAATATACTGGATATCTATATTATTAATAACATCAATAATCTTCTTTGAGTTTTTAAAAGTGGCAATGCCACCTATTCCAATGTAATAACCCAATTTAATATATTCTTTTGCCATCTCACTGCTGCCTGAAAAACAATGTAGAACTCCTCTAACGCCTTTATACATTTTAACTATATTAAAAATGTCTTCGTGAGCTTCCCTATCATGTATTATTACAGGCAGATTTAAATCTTTTGCTAATCTCATTTGATACTCAAATATCTTTTTCTGAAGTTCCTTAGGAGGATTTTCCTTCCAATAATAATCAAGTCCAATTTCTCCTATTGCTTTTATTTTATAAGAATATGTTAGTTTACTTAAAAAATCAATACTATTTTCATTAAATTCGCTGGAATATTCTGGATGAAACCCTACAGCTCCATAAAAAAAATCATATTTTTTAGTTAATTCAACAGTGTTTAAGCATGTATCATAATTTGTTCCACAATTCATTACACCTATGACACCATTTTTTTTAAAATCGTCCACAAGATTGTCTAAGTCATCTTTAAACTCCTCATCATCATAATGTGCATGTGTATCAAAAATATACATTTTTTAATTCCTTACTCTGGTATTTTTTAAAATATATAATTTAATTGTGTTAATAATTTTTAAACAATAAAAAAATATAGATATGTGAAATTATATGATAACTTAAAAATAAATTCAATAGGATTGTATTAAAGATATGCATTGAGATCTTAAGAATTTTATTATATGCATGAATTCACCATGGAAAGTAATACTAAATAAATAGTCTGGTGTGCCCGAGAGGAATCGAACCCCCGGCACGTGGTTTAGGAAACCACTGCTCTATCCTACTGAGCTACGAGCACACTGAATGTATATATTTTAATGTGCAAAAACAAAATTGTCAATAAATTTTAATAAATTGCAAATAATATATTTTGTTCTAGACAAAACTTTTTAATAATTGTTCTACTATAAAATTCATATTATTTATCATATTATTTTATTTGAATTTATATTTATAAAATAATTTAAAATAAATTTTTACAAAAATTGTTGAAAAAAAGTATATTTTATTTTAAAATCAATTTAAAGTATCATGTTTTTAAATTAAAGTTAATTTTGAGATTTTGTCAAAAATAATCTCTACATAAAATCAAATTAACTTATCATGCTTAAATATTTAGCACTAAAATTTAAATATCTTTTATAATTTAATGTAAATAATCCCAAATTCTTAACTTTTAATTTAAAGTATTAAAATAAAATTTTAGGAAGGTGTAACATGCAAAACGAACCAGAAAATATGAAAAGAAGTGAAGAAAATAAAAGATCACAAAAAAAATTACCTATTGTACCTATTGCTATAGTTATTGCAGTTATATTATTAACAGGAATCGCATATGGCACTTATAGATATGTTAGATATCAACGTTATATTGCAAACAGAATTAAACAAGCTGAAGAGAGCAAAACTAAGATTGCAGATACCTTGAACAAGATGAACGACTTGAAATTAAATGAAGGTACTAAACAAGTTAGACCTGAACCTGAGAAGATATTATTAGAGGATTATCCTGTTATTGCAAGAATAAATATACCATCCATAAATATCGATTACCCTATTGTTGCTTTAACTGAGGAACAAATGAAGGTTGAGAATATAGATGAAAGATATGAAAGACCTCTTGAGCTTGCTATAGTTAAATATGATGGGGTTAATCCTAATGAAGCAGGCAATATGGTAATCATGGGTCATGATTATAGGGATTTATCCATGTTTGGCAAGTTAAAAGATGTGAAAATGGGTGACAACTTCACCGTGACAGATATGTATGGAAATACTCAAAATTATGTTGTGGATGAAATATTTGATGCTCACAGGAGTGATGATATACCAAAAGTTGTTGATCAAAATACAGGTGGAAAAGCTAAGGTTACCATGTTCACATGTACAAATAATGAACTTATAAGATTAGCGGTCAGAGGAACTAAAGTAGACTAAATTTTATATAAGGGTCAGGATGATTGCTTAATGTTATTAGATGATAAGTTTTTCTTAAAAATTGCTTTTAAAGAGGCTATAAAAGCTTATGATGACGGTGAAGTTCCTGTAGGAGCTGTTTTGGTACTTGATAATAAAATCGTTGTAAAGTGCCATAATATGGTAGAAAAAAAGAATGATTCAACTGCTCATGCTGAAATATTAGCTATCTCTCAAGCTTCTAGCTTGCTTTCAAGCTGGCGTTTAAATAAAGCAACACTTTATACCACTTTAGAGCCTTGTGCAATGTGTGCAGGTGCTATCATTAATTCAAGAATAAGAAAAATAGTTATAGGGGCTCCTGACTTATCCTTTGGATGCTGCGGCTCCATAATGGATTTATTAAATAATGCATATTTAAATACATCAGTTGAAATAAAATGGTTATATGATGAAGATTGTTCTAACATAATATCAAAATTCTTTCAAAATAAAAGAAAAAAATTAGAGATTGATAAAAGTCTCTAATTTTTTTATCTTTCTAAAAATTAAGTTAATTATTTATTAAAGTAGAAGGTGTGTTAAGCTACCATTTAACTAAAGAATGAAAATATGTTAATTTTAGGAATAATAGACTAATTAATAATTGAATAATAGATATTAATTAGTTAAAATTAATATAGGATGATAAAGATCGAATATTAAAATTTTAAGTTTTATAAATTTTTGTATTTCTTATTTGCTTTAATTGATTTATTATAATTTTATAAAAGATTCAATATTAATCTGAAAATTACCATATTTATTGTAAAGTTAAGTATAAATTGATGAAATATGAGAAAGATTTATAAATATATAATTTTATTAATGTAAAAATCATTGTAAAGGGTAAAATTTAAGGAGTTAAATGAATGAATAAGACAAGTAGATTTATTTTAAGTAAAAATGTAATTAAATTATTTTATTTTTTTATAACATTTTTTATTTTCTATTTTTTATTTTTTAAAGTATTTAATCTAAGTAGAATAATTTCTTGTGAATTTAGTTATATTTTAGTATTTATAAGTTATTATCACATTTATAAAAATGATTTTAAAAGTTTAACTTCTAAATTTAAGAAAAATATGATCTATTATGGGTTTATATTAGGTTCTATGGTCGCAATAATCACCATGTACTTTTCAACACGTTTAATAAGCTCTGATAGTTATATTGCAATAACCATAACTATTTCTATAGTTTTAATATTTTTATATTATTTTTTTTACAAAAACCATTTATTTATTAAAAATGAAAGCAAGATTTTTAATATAATACTTTTAATTTTTATATTTATAAAAATATTTTTATGTTCTGCACAATATCCTGCTATTGGACCTTTTTTATGGGCAGGTCATGATGATGCACTGTTATTATCACATGCAGAATCTATAACACAAGGAGCTTGGCTTGGAGAATACAATCATCTTACCTTAGCAAAAGGTATGATCTATCCCCTATGGTTAGCATTTGTCAATTGGCTTTCTGTTCCGATTATTCCTGCAAATCAACTTCTCTATTCATTTGCATGTTTATATACAATTTTGGTTATAAAAAAAATAATAAAAAATAAATTTTTGCTATTTTTTATTTTTTCTTTATTGCTCTTTAATCCTGCAAGCTATGATGTTATGAGCCTTCGATATTATAGAGATAGTATCTATCCAGCGATATGCATAATATTTTTTATGAGCCTTATTGGTTTATTTTTAAATCAAGATAAAATTAAACCTATGATTATACATGCATCCATAAGCGGGATTTCTCTTGGTGCTGCATGGAATACAAGGGAAGATAGTTTTTGGCTTTTGCCATTTTTATTTGCAGTTTTAATGATTACCTTTTTATTTATCACATTTACTAAAAGAAATAAGACGAAATTCTACATTTGTATTTTAACCCCTGTTGTGATATTCTTTATTCTAAATGCCATAGTATCTTTCTTAAATTTACACTACTATGGCCGTTTTGTAGTAAATGATTATATGTCTTCCGAGTTTCAAGGTGCATATGGTGCTCTTACTAGGGTTGAAAATGAAAGATGGATTCCTGATGTGCCTGTACCTGAAGATGTCCGTTTAAAGATTTATAAGGTGAGCCCAGCTTTTAATGAACTAAAGGAACATTTAGAAAATAATGATCTTAAACTTCCTACTATAGATGGCAGAAAAGATTTTAATGGTGGATATTTTTTCTGGGCACTAAGAGCTGCTGCTGAAGCAGCTGGGCATTATGAAAACCCTATGGAAGCTAAAAGATTTTTTGAAACGTTAGAAAAAGAAGTAAATGATGCATGTGATTTAGGTCTCCTTAAAGCTCAGGCAAAAAAGAGAGCTACCTTAGCTCCTGTATTTAAAAATCAATATATTAAACCTACAATAAATGCAACTGTGCAAGCTTTTAATTTTATAAATGAATTTTATAATATAAGCTCTATCCCAATAATTGCAGATGATTATGAAAATGAAGACAAGTTAAGGCATATAGCTGCTTATCTTCATTCAAGCTTAACCCCTAAGGAATTTTTAAAGGTCGACACTCAAAAATATATCATATTAGAAGATATAAAGCTCATTTATCAGAAATTAAATCCTATTCTAACAATTATTGGAGCTATTTTTTATCTTTTAATTTTACTAGGTATAGTTTTAAAATTAATCAAGAAAAAAGATGTAAAACATGAACTTTCTAAGCTTCTTATATTATCTGGTATAGGATTAATGCTATTCCTTAGATTAGTTATGATTGCTTTTGTTCATGTAAGCTCATTTTTAGCTATAAATGTTCAATATTTATCTTCTGCCTATCCTCTTTTAATGTTGTTTAGTGCTTTATCTATAGGCTTTATCTACGAAAATATCTCTTTAATCATAAAGAGTAAATCTGCAAAAAATCTAATGAATAAAGGAGGTTAAAAAAATGAATTACAAAATTAATAAATATTATAATATAGCAAAAGAAGAATGCGAATTGACCATACTTATGCCATGCTTAAATGAAGCAGAAACCTTAGAAATTTGCATTAAAAAGGCTTTAAAATTTTTAAACGATAATAAAGTAAATGGAGAAGTTTTAATTGCTGATAATGGAAGCACTGATGGCTCACCAAATATTGCTATAAAATCTGGAGCAAATGTAGTACATGTCCCCGAAAAAGGATATGGAAGTGCTTTAATTGGCGGCACTAAAGCTGCAAGGGGAAAATATATAATAATGGGTGATGCAGATGATAGTTATGATTTCTTAAATCTTATGCCCTTTCTTGAGAAGCTTAGGGAAGGATATGATCTAGTCATGGGAAATCGATTTAAAGGTGGAATTGCAAAAGGGGCCATGCCTCCTCTTCACAAATATTTAGGCAACCCTGTATTATCCTCTATTGGTAGGATATTCTATTCAAGCAGCATAGGAGACTTTCATTGTGGACTAAGAGGATATAATAAGGAATCCTTTTTAGCATTAAATTTAAACACACCTGGTATGGAATATGCCAGCGAGATGGTTGTAAAAGCTACTTTAAATAAATTTAAAATTACTGAAGTTCCCACTACTCTTTCACCTGATGGAAGGTCAAGACCTCCTCACTTAAGGAGCTGGCATGATGGATGGAGGCATTTACGATTTTTGCTTCTTTATTCCCCAAAGTGGTTATTCTTTTATCCTGGATTGTTTTTAATCATATTGGGTACCATTTCTACAATAGTGCTATCTATAGAGCCTATCAGCATAAACAACGTAGTTTTTGACATCAACACACTTTTATATTCAGCTGGAGCAGTGTTAATAGGGTTTCAAGTTGTAATCTTTGCTTTAATTACAAATATATACGCCATAAATTCAAAGTATATCCCAGTTCCAGATAAATTAATGACTAGGTTAAACCGCTTCACTGTAGAAAGGGGACTTGTTTTAGGTCTATTAATGTTTTTGTTTGGATTTATACTTGCAATAGTATCTGTTGTGTTATGGAAACAAAATAATTTTGGAAATTTAGATCCAAGATTCACAATGCGCATAACAATACCTTCTTTTATTTTGATGGTATGTGGAATTGAATTTATCTTTTCAAGCTTTTTGATGGGAGTTTTAAATATTAAAGTTACGCCAAATCTCGATGCTAATGTTGAGCCAAAAAAAGTAAAGATTAAAAATGTTCCAGCTATTCAAAAAACAAATTATTTAAATCAATAAAGAACGGATCTTTCTAATTGTTTTTAGAAAGATCCATATGTGTAAATCAAATTTGCACGATTACAACATATACTTTTATAAATACTATCTTTGTATATTAATTTTTTATTTATGATAGAAATTATATCAATTTTATGGTATATTTTAAAAATGATATTAAATCATATAAATTAATTTGCATAATTTGTAAATAGGAGGTACACATTGAACAAAGATATACTTGAAAAATTTCAAAAGCCTTCAAAAACATACTATATAAAAAAGGCTATAAATAAACTGTCAAAGCAAAGCTTTATTCCAAAGCTGTCTTTGATAACTTTTATATTGCTCACATTATCTCTTTTAACATATTTTATTATAAACAAGATATTTAATATAAATTCACAATCAAACACATATGCCTTTTATGCAGCAATTGTTTTGATAATTTCGTTATATTTATTTTTAACTGTCTTTTTATATGATATAAGGGTCAATAAGAATAAAAATTTAATATATATAATTCTCATCACTCTTTTAGTCGCTATGATATCGTCATTGCTTATGCAATTTTTACAATTTGGTTTAGATATTAATGCTACACTTACATGGCTTAGAGAAAAATACCGTGTTTTCTTAATAAATGCATTGGTTATTTTTTCTATTTTAATGACGTTAATAAGCTTAATTTCCTTGTATTGGGGCATAGTCATAGGTTTTATCTTCTTTATGATAATAAGCGTTGTAAATTTAGTTAAAATAAAGATTTTAGGACAACCCCTTTATGCAGCAGACTTTTATCAAATCAAGAATTTAAATTCACTAGCAGATTATGTAGGCATTAGCATGTTTTCAATTATTTTTATAAGCTTTCTTGTAGTTTCTGTAATATTTTATATTTCATTAAAATTCAAGAAATATAAGCTTAGAAATATGTACAAGCTTATAACAGCTTTATTTTTTATAGGTATTATTGGAAATTCAATGTCATCTGCTGATATAAATGCAAAAAATCTATATACCTTCGTTGGAGCAAATTATTGCTCATGGGATCAGACAAATAATTACTATGAAAATGGGTTGATATACTCTATACTATCAAATTTAGGCATCAAAACTATAGACAAGCCTGATAACTATAGTAAAGAGGAGATATCTAAGATAGTAGAAAAATATGAAGAAAAAGCAAAGATATATAATTCAAAAATCATAGATGATAATAAAAAGCCAAATATAATATACATAATGTCAGAATCGTTTTGGGACCCAACTACATTTAATTTTTTAAAGTTTAGTGAAGATCCTATGAAAAATATAAGAAATTTTACTTCTGATAATTATATATTAGGAAATCATTTTTCATCTGCTATTGGAACATCAACTGCCAATATAGAGTATGAAGCGTTAACAGGATTTTCAATGTATAATTTAAAAAGCGGTTCTGTTCCTTATCAGCAGTCTATAAATAAATTTTTTCCTTCAATAGTTAATTTATTGAAGGGGGATGGTTATAAGACCTATGCAGTGCATCCATTTAATAAATCCTTCTATAAGAGAACCTATGTATATGATAATTTTGGCATAGATGAATTTATAAGCCATGAGAAGATGAAAAATGTGTCTTTCTTATCAGATGTTGCAAATATAAGCGATGAATCTATGATGAAAGAAATAGAATCTATATTAGAAGAAAATGATGAACCAGTTTTTATCCATGGTGTTACTATGCAAAATCACATGGATTATCATAAAGGCAAAAGCGGTAAAGAATCAGTAGATATTTCTTGGGATGGTCTAAGCGACTCCCTTAAAGAGCTTATTGAATCATATACTGAAGGTATTAAGCAGAGCGATATAGTCATGAAGAAATTTATCGACTATGTTGATAAATTAAAGGAACCTACTATGATAGTTTTCTTTGGGGATCATGAACCTTATTTTGTAAAAAATGATTCCTTTATGCAAAGCGATTTATTTAAAAATATGGATCCTTTAGAAAAAGAAAGCTTTTTATCTAAAACTCCTCTCTTTTATTATGCAAACTTTGAAATAAAGGATAAGGAAATAGATACTTTAGGTTCAAATTATATTTCACTTACTACTTATGAGCTTTTAAATAAAAAGATACCTCCATTTTATGCTATGCTTCAAGATTTAGAGGATGAGTTTAAAGGTTTAAAGAAGGAAGTGATACTAGATTCAAATAGCAACGTCTTAAAGGAAGATCTAACTAGTGAGCAAAAGACTCTCTTAGATGAATATAAATTGATTCAATATGATATAACTGAAGGAAAGAGATATTCTCTAAAAAGCTTATTTTATGTACGAGACTAGATAAGACTATTGCAAAACTAATTTAAAATTAGCTTTGCAATAGCCCTTTTTTTATTCAACTGTAGCTTTTAAAGCTTCACTCATAGAAATTTTATTTATCTTTTTCCTGCTTAGCAATTTAGATAATTCATATATTAGCAAAACTATCACAAGCCCAAGAATAATAAAAAGAACATTGACTTTAACAGGCATAGTCATATGAAGACTTGTGGTTAAAGAATCAAACCAAGCTCTAAGGGTGGACAATAAAATTGGAATAGCTAATAAATAACCAATTATGACTATTGCAGTAGAGCTATTTAAAATTAAAGAATTAACCTCTTTATCTTTATATCCAAATACCTTCATCAAAGAAATATTTATTTTATTTTCTTCAATCATCATAGATGTAACTACATAAATTACTATAAGTCCAATTATAAAGGCTATAACTGCTATGACTCCAATAGTTGATGTTATAGGCTGCAAAAGTGTCTCAAAGGCTTTAGTAGAATCCTCTAACCCTGTTGAGCTATATAATAAATTTTCTTCAATATCAAGCTTTTTATTAGACCACAATCCATTATAGCTGTCTAAGGTAGCATTTATCATGCTGTTATACTGATAAATAGGCATGAATATATATTCTCCAAAATAGCTTTCTGAAACTTTATCTATCCTAATTGAATATTCATTTAAATCAAACTTATTGACAACTTGTACTGTATCTCCTGGCTTAACCTTTAGCCTTAAAGCAAGAGGTCTTGTCATGATGACTTGATTTGGTGTTATACGCTGTTTATTCTTATCCATTAACCAAATATATTCAGAATCGCTCTCTATTCCACTTATTACAAAGCTTGTTTTATAGTCCGATTTTAAAGTAAATGTTGATACATGAAAAACCTCTGTACCTTCTCTAGCATTTTCAGTTTGCACCTTATTAAAAATATATTCATACTGAAACTTATATGCTTCCTTTATGCTATCTCTTAATAGATAATCTACAGATGTCTTTTCTGTAAGACCAAATAATAAAAGCATGGATGCTGCCGTTACTCCTAAAAGCAGGAATGTAAGCCTAGATAAACTTCTTAGCTGTTGCCTTATTTTAAATTTTGTATCAAATTTAAATTTATTTAATTTAAGCTTTCTTTCAATAAAATTTATTTTACTATCTTTCATATCGCCTCTCATAAGTTCTAAAGGTGAATGCTTTAATTCTTTATTTAAGATAAATAAAGAGCTTATACCTAAAAATAAATTTGGAAGCAATAAACTTAAAAATATATAAAAGAAATTAAATTTAATCTGAGAAACAGGTATATTAAAGAAGGATACCATAAGAGAAAGCATTGGTCTTAAAGCAAGTGTACCAAGAAAAGTACCAATTATCCCGCCTATAATCCCTATTATCAGAGGATACAACATATAATGATTTCTAATCTCATATTTTCTATATCCTTGTGCATAAAGAGTTCCTATTATGATGGATTCATTATTTATAAGCCTTAGCATTACAATACCAACTAATATGCAGGTTAAAATCAATATGGCAACTGGTGCCGCAATGCTCATCTGATTGATGCCATCCATTTTTGTAGTTACATAGGTTACTCTCTTATTATCACTTATATCTGTCCAGTTGACTAAAAAAATATTTTTATCTTTAAGCTGGTTTCTAAACTCATTAGATTGTTTATCTAAAGGGGTCTTTAAATCATTAAATTTTATAGAATAAGATAGGTTTCCTTTTCCAAGGCTTAAAAAATCCTCTTTTGAAATTACCCCAATGCCAAAATTATTTGGGTCAGATATAATATCGCTTTCAGATTTTAATGGATATATATAATTAGGAAGAGACATATATCCTGCTATTTTAAATGTATCATTTAAAATTATAATATCATCCCCAATATTTAGCTTATTTGCATTTGCAAAACTTGGATCAAGGAGTATCTCTTTTTTATTTAATTTATGCCCTTCTACTATTGCAGGTATATTCACTTTCGTATTTTCACTAAAAAGCCTTATGACCTTACCTTCTGTAAAATTATAATCTAAGATCAAACTTTCTTCTATTGTTGCATTAAATTTATCTTCTAAATCTAAAATACCATCTAAAGGGCTTGATGTTATAAAGCTTGCATCCTCTTGCTTATAATCTGTAATAAATGTAGATGTTATATAGGACATATTTTGTGCAAGTTGATTAAACATGGTAAATAATAGACAACTTATTATGATTAAAATCAAAGAACCAATATATTGAGATTTATTCTCTAAAATAGTGCGCTTAATTTTTTTATTAATAACCATTACCATTCAATCCTTTCTTATGGCAGAAGGCTTCTTTTAAACTCCTAGCATTTACAAACATAACGTAGCACCCATCCCATTTTTTAAAAGCTCAATCATGGATTTAATATCATCCTCGAAAAATTTAATATCCTCATCCACAAAGTTTTTTCCAGAATTTTTTATTCTATCTAATATATCCTCTTTAATTTTCAAAGATGCTCCAAAGGAAAAAAGAAATAACATCCTATCATCAATATCATCCCTTATGCTTTTGTTTTTCTTGCCATCTTTAATCAGCTTTATCATATATTCATCAGCAGCTCTCATTATTATAGAGGATGTCTCATCTGTAATACCATTATGTTTACCGATTACTAAATCCTGCATAAAAATAGCAAGCTCCCTTTCCTCTTTAAGTTGAATGAGCAGTTGATGAGCACTTTTATAAAAATAATCGAAAATATTTATATCTTCTGGGATTTTCTCATAACCATATTTATGTATCAAAGTTTCTAAAGCCCATGTTATGCAGTAAAGAAATAGCTCTTTTTTGCTTTCAAAATATTGATACATGCTTCCCTTTGCTACCTCAGCACCTTTAGCAATGTCCCCAACATTTCCTTTTTCAAAACCATTTTTATTAAATTCACTTATGGCAGATCTTATAATTCTCTCACGTTTTTCATCATTTAAATTAAAAAATGTTTCCTTTGGCATATCTCTTTCCTTTCGATTTTTTATATATGACTTCTTAGTCATATCATATGACTAAAGGGTCATATAAGCAAAGCTCATTTAAATTCATAAAAACTCATTTTTAGTTAAATATGCTCAAATATCTTAAGATAGCTCTTTTAATTAAGGAATTAAAAAGGTATAATAAAACTTATTAAATAGAATGCTTCATTATATTTACTGATATTCAAGAAAGGAAGGAAGTGATTTTTTTGTCAGAAGAAACAAGAAAAAGAATAGATTTCATAGTGAAGGTGGTTTATTACATTGTATTAATTGGAATTGCCTATCTTATATTAAGAGGAATAGGATTGATTTTTCCATTTATACTCGCTATGGGACTGATGACTTTATTTCAACCACTAATTCGACTTATACATCGCAAACTCAGAATAAATCAAAAGGTTGTTTCTGTTATCACAATAGCACTGCTTTATGTTGGTGTTGGTAGTTTGATATTTTGGATTGTTATACAGATCGTATATCTACTAAAAGATCTTTTTACCATATTCCCTGACTATTATTATAATACTATTGCTCCCAATATTGTTGAGTTTGGGAATTGGATGGAAAAGCAACTTGCAAGCCTTCAAATGTCATGGGGAACTGTCTTTGACGAAGTACAATCTAGCTTGCTTAATGGACTCCAGAATTTTGTTGTATCCATGTCACAAGCAGGAGTTTCCTTTGTCACCGATTTTGTAAACTCCGTCCCTAGTTTCTTCATGTCCTTAATCTTCACCATTCTTCTATCCTTTTTTATCAGTTTTCAATATGACAAGGTAGTAGAATTTTTGAAGAATCAACTGCCTCCTAAGGCAATTGAGTTTGTTGGCGGATTGAAAAGCATGTTGAAAAATACGGTTTTTAGATACGGAAAAGCCTATCTAATATTGATGATCATTACGTTTACTGAACTTACTATCGGCTTCTTAATTATTGGTGTGTCAAATCCAGTTGGCATGGCTGCAGGGATAGCCGTCTTTGACATGTTTCCTGTTTTTGGTACAGGAGGCATTATGATTCCTTGGATCATCATAGAGCTTTTACAAGGCAATTTTTCTTATGCGATCGCTCTTGCTATCCTTTATGCTATTGTAACAGTTATTCGTAACATCATTGAACCTAAGGTGGTAGGAGACCAGCTTGGAATCAACCCCATTATATCACTACTAGCTGTCTTTATCGGATACAAGCTTATTGGAGCAATAGGCATGATTGTATTTCCAATGCTAGCTCAGATAATTATTGCCCTTCATCAAAATGGAACTATCCGCCTGTATAAGGAAAATTAACATCAAATCACTATCTCATCTCATATTCCTTTACCTTCTTGTAATTAATAAAGCTTGACATTTCGATAACCTGTCGATATAATGCAGATAGACTGTCCGTCTATTCAGGGAGGATTTTTAATGAGAGTTATTAAAGATGCAGCAGAACGACAAAATCAAATACTAGATATAGCAGCTAAACTATTTGCACAGAAAGGCTTTGATGGTACTAGCACAAATGATATCTTAGAAAAAGCCCAAATTGCAAGGGGAACGCTTTACTATCATTTCCCATCTAAAGAATCAATTATGGATGCACTCATCCAACAACAGAGCATGAAACTTTTGCGTAATGCAAAGGAGATTGCAGACGATAAATGCATCTCTGTAACGGAGCGCATATTTAATGCTGTCATGGCACTCAATGCAAGCGATAAAAACAGTGAAGAATTATTGCGTCATATGCATAAACCACAAAATGCCCTTATGCATCAAAAAATGCAAAACACAATCATTAACGGTTTAACACCCATATTGACAAGTATAGTGAATGAAGGCATAGAGCAGGGTATATTCAATTCGCCTTTTCCATCTCAAAGTGTTGAAATGATGGTGGTATATGCAGGTACAGTTTTTGATGATGATTTTGTACCCCTATCAGAGGAAGAACAAACTATGCGCATACAGGCCTTTCTATACAACACAGAAAGGTTACTTGGTGCAAAACCTGGAAGCTTTATAGATGTTTTACGACTTTTTAGCGGTCTTGAAAAAGAGGTGTCTGATGTTTTTTAAAATTCTTTATGGTGATTTTAAAAAAAGTAAGATGATAACACTTTTGACTGTTCTTTTTGTTGCTATAGCAGCGACACTTATTTCACTTTTAGCAATCCTCGTCATCAATTTGACAGGATCTATTGATAATTTGATGACTAAAGCAAAGACCCCTCATTTTATGCAAATGCATTCAGGCACCATTTACGAAAACGGACTGATTACATTTGTTAAAAACAATGACTATATCGAAGATTTTCAAATACTTTCATTTTTAAATATTGAAGGAATACAAATTACAATTGGAGATCACTCCTTTAGAGATAGTATGCAAGATAATGGATTATGTGCACAAAGCCCTTCTTTTGATTATCTACTTGACTTTGACAACAATATCATAGAGCCTTCTGACGGCGAATTATATGTTCCTATTGTATATATGAAGGAAAATATGGCTAAATTAGGTGACAAAGCCATTATTTGCGGAAAAAAATTTACTGTTGCAGGTTTTCTTCGTGACTCACAAATGAATTCGCTTCTCTCTTCTTCTAAACGATTTTTGGTAAGTAAAAATGATTTTGAAGCACTTAAAGCCTTTGGTGAAATAGAATATCTAATCGAATTTAGGCTTAAAACGCTAGAATCCCTCAGTACATTTACAAACCAATATAGTGAATCTGGATTAGAAGCAAACGGTCCAACCATTACATATCCTCTTTTTAGATTAATAAATGCTATATCAGATGGATTAATGATTGCAGTAATCCTCTTGGTCAGCTTTCTTGTTGTCATAATTGCCTTTATGTGCATACGCTTTACTTTGCTTGCAAAAATTGAAGATGAAATTCGTGAAATTGGCGTTATGAAAGCTATTGGGATACATCTTTCGAATATACAATGGATTTATATGATAAAGTATATTGCAATCTCAGCAATTGGCTGCACTCTTGGCTTATTTATATCATTTATCGTAAAAGATATGCTGCTTGAAAATATCAGGGTTTATATGGGCGAAAATGAAAATACTGTATATGCTTTTGTTTTTGGATTGTTGGGAGTTATTATAGTTTTTGTCACCATAATATGGTATGTATGGCTTATGATGAAACGGTTTAAGAAAATATCGGCAGTCGAAGCTTTGCGTTTTGGCGCTTCTCATGAGAAAGTAAAAGCTATAAATATTTTTAAGCTTAACAAGAATTCATTATTCAATGCAAATATTTTTTATGGGCTTAAAGATGTCCTTATCAGAAAAAAGCTATATATAACGATGTTTATGGTATTTATATTTTCAGTGTTTATAATCCTTGTGCCTACTAATATGTACAATACAATTTCAGCAAGTAGCTTCATCACATATATGGGTGTTGGAGAATGTGATTTTAGCATAAACATTCAGCAGACAGACAATATTTCTGAAAAAGCAGATACAATTATAACACAAATGAAAGGTGATGTTGCTATTGATAAATGCGTAAATCTTACAACTAAGACATTTACAGCTATGTCAGATGATACGAAGATTAGTCTCAAAGTAGAACTAGGCAATCATGGAGTTTTGCCAGTTGCATATATAAATGGAAATGCTCCAACGTCGGAAAATGAAATTGCATTATCCTCTCTAAATGCAAGTGAATTACACAAGAAAGTTCAAGATATTTTAACACTTATTGTTGATGGCAGGGAGAAAAACCTTGTAGTATGTGGTATATATTCCGATATTACAAACGGTGGAAAAACGGCAAAGGCTTGTTTTAATGATAATTCAAAAGACATCATGTGGAGTGCAATTTATGCTTCTGTTGTAAATAAATCAATAATTGATAATAAAGTATCAGAATATGCAATGCAGTATCCTTTTGCAAAAGTATTGAGCATAAAGAGTTATGCTAATCAAACTATTGGACCAACAATCAGCACAGTTAAAATGGCATCACAAGCTTCTGTTGTTGTTGCTCTATCCATCACAGCACTCATCACAAGTTTATTTATGATCATGCTTGTCACTAAAGATAAAAATACAATTGCAATTATGAAAGCACTTGGATTTACAAAATATGATTTGACTTTACAATATATTACACGATCAGGTTTTGTATTAGTGATAGGAATTATTATTGGTTCAATACTTGCAAATACGCTTGGAGAATTGCTTTCAGGCACAATCATTGCATCATTAGGTGCAACAACTTTTCATTTTATCATAGACCCCTTTACTTCATATGGATTATATCCAATGCTCATGGCATGTATTGCACTTATTGCAACACTGATAGGTACAACAGGGATTGATAAAGTTAAAATCTTTGAAAATATTAAGGAGTAAATTATATGAAAAGCATTGTGTCATGTGAAAAAATTATAAAATCCTATGCAATAGGCAACGAAAAAAATAAAGTTTTAAATGAGGTCAGTGTTACCATTAAAGAAGGTGAGTTTGTCTCGGTTATGGGACCTTCTGGTTCTGGAAAATCCACGCTTTTATTTGCATTAAGCAGTATGGATGATGTTGATAGTGGATATGTTATATTTGATGGTGAAAATGTATCAAAACTTTCTGAAAGCAAACGTTCCGATATCCGCAGAGAAAAAATGGGATTTGTCTTTCAACAACCAACACTACTTAAAAACTTGAATATTCTAGATAATATAATATTTCCTTTCATGAAAAGTAAGCAAGGGATAAAAGAGGTTATAGAAAAGGGAAGAGAACTTATGCGAAAGACAGGTATCTTAACCCTTGAAAATAGAGATATTACGCAGGTGTCAGGAGGGCAGCTCCAGAGAGCTGGCATATGCCGTGCATTAATGAACAATCCTAAAATCATTTTTGGCGATGAGCCAACTGGTGCCTTAAATTCACAATCAGCCAAAGAAATTATGAACATTTTAAGTGAAATTAATGCAGGTGGTACATCCATTCTTATTGTTACCCATGACCCAAAAGTAGCAGCCCAAACAGAACGAGTGGTTTTTATGAAAGATGGTAAAATTGTAAATGAGGTTAGCTTTGATAAAGAAAACATCTCAGGGATGTATAAATTAGATAGTCTGCAAGAGAAAATGCGAGAGATTGGAATTTGATATTAATCGAGTAGGAGGATTATTTATGAAAGTAGAAAGTTTTTCTTTAGATCACACTAAAGTTGTGGCTCCCTATATTAGAAAATGTGGTGAGTTTTTTGGCGAAAATGGAGATGTAGTTACAAAATTTGATGTAAGATTTACACAGCCCAATGTGGAATATATGGATATAGATGGTGTACACACATTAGAGCATCTTTTGGCAGGGTTTTTAAGAGAGGAAATGAATAAGGTTATAGATATTTCACCGATGGGGTGCAGGACTGGTTTTTACTTAATAGTTTTTGGGAGGAAAGAAACTAAAGATATAGTTGGGATTTTAAAAAAAGCACTTAATAAAGTTTTGGACGTTCAAGAAGTGCCAGCTGCTAATGAATTCCAATGTGGCAATTATAAAGATCATTCTTTAGAAAAAGCTAAACAGTATGCTAAAAAGGTTTTAGATGAGAACATAAACGATAAGGTATTTGAAAAGTAATTAATTTTAAGAGGCTTCTTAATAGCACACATCCTATTTTGTTGATGTGTGCTATTCCATACTCTTATCAATGTTAGTCTTTAAAACTACTATTATTTAAATAATAATCGTTATAATGTTCTGGTAATTCATAGTCTTCCAAATGCTCAAATTTTAATACATTTAGAAGGCCTAAGCTCTATTGTAATACGATCTTTACCTAATATCATATGTAGTTCTATATATGGGATTACTTCAATTTCAATAATAACATTTGAAAGATCACTATTAGTTCTTTCAATGCTTGTAATTTTTGTATCATGAACTAGATATGCTGGGAGCCTTTTTGACGTGTTCGTATAATAATCTGCAATTGCTTTATTTATTGTAGGGGCGAGATATACAATAATAACATCATGATATAGTTTTTGCTGAGATTTTTTATAACTGTCAAAATCATTATCTAATGTTGTAGCAAAAGTAACAGAACTAATCGAGGTAACGAGTATAATATTAAATGATATATTCTTTAAAATCCTTAGAGCATATTACTTATGTCTAAAGCAAGCTTCTCTACCATCATCTCTTGATAAGCTGCTTTCTTTTCTTTTAACATTTCGCATATCAGAGTATTTAATTTATCATCATCTTTTATCTTTTCAATCTTTGACAGTGTTTCCTTTGATAAAGGTATATCAGAGAGATTCTCTAGATAATCCTCCACTGTATAGTGCCAATAGTTAAATTTATCTTTATATCTATCCTTCAATCTCTTAGCTATTAAAAGTCCATTTCCATCTAAATCTCCTGAATAATATATATTGCAAAAATTTTTATATAGCATATCTAAAACCAAAAGTGAAGCAAGCCTTAATTGACCATTGGAACATATCATAGAAAATCTCTGTCCTTTTAATATATCGCATATTGAAGAAAACACATTTGGATTTTCAACCACAAAGACCTTATCACAATAGGATTTAGCATCAGTTATGTTCTCTAGATTAGATAGCGTTACAACAAAATCCTCATTTAAATCACAAAATGCTTTAAAAGCAGGATGAGGTTTATCATTTAAGTAAAGCTCTATATTTTTCATAACTGAATAGCTCGATATACTATCTGTTAAAAGCCCAGCTTTATAATAAATCTCTGATGTCTCTTCTGCATTTTTAGGAAAATCTTGCTTAAATAAAAATGCTAATCCATATAATAATAGATTTCCTGCTAGGGTTTTTTTATCAAAAAAATGGGGGTCCTTGGTTATCTCCGTAGCAAAGACCCCTATTCTCATATACTTTTTATCTATACAAGGTAAATTGTTTAAAGCTGAAGCTACCCCCATCAAGGATATCTCTATAGATCTTCTATCACCTGATTCATATGCTCTTATTATAGTTTGATATCCACTTGATTTTTGTTGAAACACTTCATCTAACCATTTATAAGCTATTGTATCTTTAAAATTTTTATATATTTTATTAAAAAATTCTTCCTTCTCAAAGTTATATTTGTTCACATACTCCTTATTGCTTATAAACTTTTTCCCAAAATAATTTTCTAGCACTTCTATAAAATCTAGCTCTCCATATCTTGTATTTGAGAATGCTTTTTCTAATTCTTTTACACTTATGGTACAGGTGTTGCCATCAAGTGCTTTCCTTAAAAACCTCTCTATAGATTCCTTTTCATAAGAGGTCATATCTTTTAGGATTACATTTCCGCCAATCTTTCCTATGCTCTTAACTTTTTCCCAAACAAGGATAAACAATCTATTAAATCCAAGGTTGTTTTTAAAATAACTGATGCATTCTTCTAAAAGCTCATCTCGCATAAGCTATACCATAAGCTCTCTTGCTCTACCATTCCATCTATATCGTATTATTGTAACAATATCAGAATTGTTTGGTCTTTTTAAATCGCATATAGAAAGAGCTGGAACAGACTCATAGCATCCCCAGAGAACCTGAGAATTTATCATATAGTTAAGCTTTAAATCCTCTAGGAGCTTAAACATGCTCCCTATATTTATATCATCCACACCAGCAAAAGCTTCATCGAGTGAGATAATCCTCAAACAATCCTTATTTGCTCCATCGTACCTTGCATATACTGCAGTAAAGAGAGGAACATACATCGCCATAGCTCTTTCTCCTCCGCTAAATCTAAAGAAAGCCCTATCTGTCATCTCTTTTTTATCCTCATTTGTAACCTTGTAGTAGAGCACAAACTCAAACCAGTTTCTAAAATCTAAAGCATCCCTCATCATCTCAAAATAGCTTTTAGGTATTCCGCTCTCTAATGATAATTTTCTCTCATTCTTTATCTTTGATCTAAAGTGGAGTGTTAAGCTCTCCATATCCTTTTGGCTAAGGAGATTAGCATCTGCTTGAAGAAGGCTTACAAGTTGTTTTGTATTAAGCTCATCCTCCTCTAGTGCTTGATTTTCTCTCCACGTCAAGCTAAAGGATAAACCCATAGAAGTGGATAATCCTTCCATTAAAATATTCATCTTCTTTACCCAAGCTTTGCTTGATGTTATTCTAGCACTTAACTTACGGGATAAGGTATTTGCCAATATATCTTCAAATAGCTTTCTATCTTCTTCTTTTAATAAATTTTCCTGCTCATCTATGATATCTTGAAGGATACTATACATGCTAATAAAGGGCATCTTTTTATGACCATAACTAAATGTGATATCAGACCTTTGAGAGAAGTATTTATCATATGGCTTAAATATGTTTTCAATAATCCCCTTATATTCTGCAAAGCTTGACATGTGCTTTTTAAACTCAGAATCTAGCAACCCATTATATTCTACTAGTGTCTTATTATCTTCATGCAATAGATTTAAAACATTTGCAGAAGTTTGAATAGTAGTAACCCCTAGATAGTCTCCATCTACATAATTTAAATTAAGCTCTTCTTTTAAAATGTCTTCTGTTATATTTTTATCCTCATCCATATTAGATATGATATCCTCAATATTTAAAAGCTGAAGGCTTAAGTTTTTATTTCTCTCTGAGAGCCTTGAGCTTTCTCGTACCTTCTCTGTCTTTTCTTCTTCTCCTTTATTTAATCTCTCTTTTAAATTCTTTAAATTCTCAGCGCTTCTTTTAGCTTCTGGGCTATCTAAAAGTGCGAGGATAGATTCTATTCTTAACTTGATTATAGATATTTCCCTTTCTAGTTTATTGATATCGTAATATATATCATCTATATCCTCATCTGAACTTTCAATCCTATCCTTTACAATTTTTAATACAGAGCTTATCTCATCGCACTTTAGAGCTAAAGTCTTAAGCTCATTTAAACATCTCATATATTTTCTGCTATCTAAAAATGCCTCTTCATAACTTTTTAAATTTGCAGAAATAGGCATATCCCTTATTATGCTATTTACACTCATCCAAGCTTTATCTAAAGCATCCTTTAAATTTTCAACTTCTCTATCTATCTTCTCTTCCTCTTCAGTTGCAATCTTAAGCTTATCTTCGTATATCCTCACTTGTTGTATGGCTGAATCTAAATCATCAAATGCAGGAAAATTGTTAAACTCCTTATATAAAGTTTCCTTTCTCCTTAAAAGACCCTCTTTATTTGTATTTAAGATCTTGATCTTCTCTAGAGATTTATCTATCTCTTCTTTTAATCTATTTATATTGGATGACCTATACTTTTCTCTAGAAAGAGCACCTATAAAGATAGGCTCCTTTTCACTGCTAACAAACCCCTCTAAAATTCCAATCTTATATCTTCCATCTACAGATAAGTTTGAAATGCCATTTCCTATCCCAATCTGATTTAATACATTAAATGCTGCAAGCTTGCATTCTTGCCCTATGCTTTCATCTACTTTTAAATAATCTGAGAGATTTTTAATAGCTTTATTGCCGTCATCGAAGATAAATGAATCCCCTATTCCCTTTTCTTTTAAATTTAAGACCTTAGATTTATATTTTGAAGGGATTATTATAGCATCTAAAAGTCCCATATCTAAGATAGCTTCTTCTATATTTATCTTTATATCATCCTTTAGGGATTCTTTAAAATCCACAGCCTTATAAAAGCTTATAAATGGTACCTTCATCTTTAAAAGCTTTTCTCTAAATTTATGGCATTTATCTTCTCGAATAGGCTCAGGGTCCTTTTTATCTAGCCATATTTTTAATTCTTTCTCTAAACTCTTTTTAATATCCTCTTCCTTAGTTATATCTAAAATCTCTGAGCTTATAAGATCATCTAATATATACCTAGCATCATTCAATTTTTTTTCTACAGGTTTTATAACGTCCCCTCTATAGCTTTGATCTTTATAGCCTTTTATGGCATTTGAAAGAGATATTAAGTTATCCTTATCTAATATCAATTCTTTATTTAAGTTGTTCCAATTATAGAGTTTCTCTTTCCACTCATCCCTTATCTCATATTCTAAGCTAACAGCTTGATCGTATATATTTTTAGCTTTTTTCTTTATAACCTGCACCTGGAATTGGTTTTCTACCTTTTTATTGTATTCTGTATCAATCCTCTTATGCTCTCTAAATTTATTTAAGCCATCTTCAATCTTTAATTGATAGTTTTCAAATTCCTGCTGTGTTCTGTCAAAATTTCTTACGGTATCATCAGATGCTTTTACTTCATCTACAAAAGCTTCATGCTCATAAAATGAGAGGTTTTTATTTAAATCTGATAGACTCATAAGCTCTTTATGTATTTTATCCTTAAAAAAGTAGAGCTTATCTTCATTATCCCTCTGCTCTTTTTCAAAGACCCTCCTCTCCTTCTTCTTCTTATCAAGTTGGATATTCTTAGTATTTAGAGCATTACTTCTATCCTTTAATAGCTCTTCTCTTTCTGAGAGTTCCCTTTCAACTTTAGATATGTCATTTTCTGAAATATCTTCAATTTGCTTTTCTAAATCTATCTTTTGTCTCTCTATCTCTTCGATTCTAACCTTGCAAAATTCTAGTACCTTTTCATTTTCTAATATCTCACCATGTATTGATTGCCTTTTCTTGATTTCCTTTTCATAAAGATCAAAAGCCTCTTTATATTGTTTAGCCTTTTTAAATAATATAAAGCTATTGTATCTATTATATACATTTTTTAGTTTCCCCATAGCGCTATAGGCAGACTTAAAGCCTTCAAGCCTTATCTGAATATTGTCCATATGCTCAATAGCAGAAGCCATAGGCAATAAATCATCATCTGATAAGGTCTGAAGGGAACTATTTAAAATCTCATATATTACAGAAGGTTTAAAATCTGTAGATAATTTAGGGCTTCTAACTTGTATCAAGAGATTTATCAAATGCTCATAGTCAGAAATTTGCTCAAAGCCAAATATATATCTGTTTACCATATTCATATAGTCTTCTTGCTTCTCGTGAATCTCTCCACCTTGACCTATGATATTTTTTAATTCACTCTTAGTCAGGGGAACCTTTAAATCCATCTTCTTATATAAAAATATATCCTCGCCTATCCTTCTGCCATCGTTTATGCAAAACCCCCAAAAATCCATCTGCTTTTGCAATCTTGCATGAAGCCCCATGCCTATGGTCACTATATTCTTAGTGTCCTTTTTTATAAGCTCCATATATAAATAAGCTGTGCTATCTGATTTTTTTCCATCTCCTAATAGATAATCTTCCATCTTCCTCGCTTTTTTCCCAAAAGGATCTATCCTTTCAGGTCTTTTATTGCCATCTAAGAGAAGAGGGATGAAGCTTTGCGTCGTTACAGACTTCCCTGAGCCATTTGTACCTCTTAACAAGAGCTTTCCATCTTCAAATAAAAACTCTTCTTCATCATAGAGCCAAAAATTGATAAGCCCAATCTTGTTTATATTCCATTGATTCACTATATTAATCACTTCCTTTACTATTTTTTAGATATTTTCCATAAAATAAACCAATCGAAGGAAAAAGCAATATATTTTCCTCCTGAGCTTTTCCAAGCATCCACTCTTCCATGTATGAAATAACCTCAGAATATAGCTTCTTAAATGACATCTCTGCATACTCTTTGCTAAAACCATGGGAATTTTCTTCTACTACCATAGCAAGGATGCTCTCAAATACATTGTTTGATATATAAATAAAATCATTACTTTCCTTTTTAAGCATTCCATCTTCTAAGCTTTTTATTATCTTACCGCATAAAAACAGCACTATATCTGATATCACCTTATTATTTGGATGGGTCTTTGTTCTTTTATCCTCATCAAATACTACAAATGCCCCATTCTTATACACTCTTAATCTTGCGTCTAAATATTCATCCATGTTTTTATCTAAGATCCACCTTTGATTTTTTATATAGGCATAATCTGGATCATCAAATTTTGTAAAAAATACTGAAGGCGAAAGCACAAGCCTCCTATAGACTCTGTTTGAACGAAAGGTTCCTCTATCTAAATCAAATTCCATATCCTTTGGTGCTAAAAAATCCTCTGGCCTTTCATAATCTGTTATATCATAAGGAAAGGATACTGAAAAATAACGGGATAGTCCCGTATTTTCATACAATCCTTCATATTCCTTATAAGAATCTTTTAAAAAGTTATCGCTGTTTCCTTCGTAGACTTTTATCAAATACATGCTCTCTAAATATTTAAAAACTTTCACAAAGGATCTTCTATGAGTCAATTTAGTCCAATCTATATTCCCTCTCTCACCATCATTTTTGCCATTAACCTCTACATACTCTGTCATCTCTGATAATAAAAATTGATCGCCATCATCCTTAGTTTCTAAAAACATGAGCATAAGGCACAGCATTTCATAATTCATTATCTCATTAAATCCTTCTATCCCTAAGGAAGCTTGAGGAGTTCCTGGAATTTTTTCAAGCTTTATCAATTTTTCATTTATTATAAGGTTGTAACCTAATAGCTCCTTTATAAATTTATCAGCTTTTCCTATTTCGTTTTTTACCTTGTAATATAGCTCTCTATCCATTTCCTTTATGATCCAAAACCTAGTTAAAAGTATCTCTAATTCCTTCATACATATTCCTCGTCAAAAATTAAAACATAAGGAGGCATATTTAAAATGCCATCTTCGCATTCTAAATTACAAATTTTTAATTTATCATCACATTTTAAATAATATAGTATACCATCTTCCGTCCTTCCAGAGAGATTTGAGTTATTGCCTGCAATAGTTATCCAAAATAATAATTTATCCCGTATTTTAGAAGAGATGACTTCAGGCATATTAAAAAGCTCTATCTTTCCATCTTTTTTATACTTTCTCATAAGTTCACGTTCAAGCTCAACTTCCTCTAAATATTTTTTTAGAGCCTCCTGTTTTTTATTAAATTTATCCTCAAAACCTGTCTGTTCGCTTTTAGATCTAAACCCTCGCTTTCTTTCTTCTATCTCATAAATATTAGGAGGCTCATCATATACGCTACTTGTCAAGCTATCCGATACCCTCTCCCTATTTACTTTGTAATGCATCATAGTCTCAGCTCCAAATACCACTGATGAAAGCTTTTTAGCTTCTTCTAAGGTTTCACATTTTTTAAACAAGCTTAAGAATTTTTCATAATCGTTTAATTTACTTACTCCTACATTCCGCATCTGAGATATCATTGCTGCATTTTTTACTATCTTTGAGATGATATTATTTGTGATACCTAATATTCGTGAACTTTCGCTTATGTCATTTTCGCTTGATCCTACAAACCATTTTACAAGGCTATTCCATTTTCCTCTTATATTTTCTTCCATATTCTCTTCTTCAATCTTCTTATCAAATCTCACTATGGATTTTTCTGAAGATATTACAAGATCTAATACACTTTTTATAACATCCTCACTTAACTTTTTTAAAAATATTTCAATCTCAGGAGCATTTCTTTGAAGTTCCTTTACAAACTCCCTCAAATATTTTACAAGATTATCCTTATAAACTATAAAATCCATGGATCTCATAAATCTTTCGCTGTTTGGTGAATAAAAGGTGCGGATATAATCTTGATAATTTTGATTTAACCTCTTAAAATCGCTTTGAAGATCCTCCCACCAAAGATGCACATCGCTTAGAGATATTTTTTCCATATCATCTATTTTAAAGATAGCTCTCCTTATCCTTTCAAATAAGCTAGGAGAGAGGGAAGCTCCTTCTACAATTAAATTTTCAAGCTTGATTGTGAGCCTTTCTATTTCAACAGAGAATTCAGAAAGATAGTATCTAAATTGCTTGTTTTTATACTCTTCTATAGTAGATACTTTTGAGGAATCCTGGAGAGGTATTATGTTTTTCCATGCTATTAATTGCTCTAAATCGGATTTACACAGATCCATGGTATAATCTGAGAATTCATCATATTTTTTTAGTTCACAAAATACATCCTCTTTATATAGCCAATATCTTATCTTTTCATACTCATTATAAAAAAAACGGAGAATAGCACGATAACGTAAATAATTATCAGCAGTTAAATAGGAAGTCTCAGTCATTTTTTTAACCATGTTATTATTGATTTTCACAAACATTCCCCTTAAATTAAAAAATTAGAACAGAAACACTGTCCTAATTTTATTTTATACTCTTTTTTGAATAATTAGACTTGCTTCTCCATTAATTATACACAATTTTGCCCTTCCTCCAATAGGAAATGTTATAATTGGAGAAACATGACCAAAATTTGCATTGCATGTAATGGGAATGTCTTTTAATTCTCTTTTAGATGCTATGATCTTCTTAAAGATATCCATATTTATTGAAGATTTATTTTGAAACCTCCCTATGACCATGCCCTTTACTTTATCAAAATCAGGAAGATGAATTAAGGACTGAAGATTTCTGTCAAACTCTACATAATTTGTAAGATAATCATCTTCTAAAAACAATATGCTATCATCTAGTTTTGGGAAAAATTCTGTCCCTTGCAATAGATTTAATGTGCAGAGATTTCCCCCAATTATGGTACCTTCGCATTCCCCTTCATTTATCATAGTAACACCTTCATTTTCTACCATATGCCTATTTTCTTGATTTAAATACCATTCATCATCGCTCCAAGTCTCAGAAGGTATAACTTCAAACTCATCTTCTGTCATAAGACATTTTTTAAAATATTCTATGGTGTATTCATTTCCTCTTTTCATGCCAAAGGTTGAAAAATGAGGTCCATAATAAACTACAAGTCCAGATTTTGCATGGATTGCATTAGATAAAGCAGTTATATCTGAATATCCGCATAATATTTTAGGATTTTCTCTTATTAAATCATAATCTAAATATTTTAAAAGCTGATTTGAATTAAAGCCTCCTATGACTGTTAAAATTCCTCGTACATTATCATCTAAGAAAGCATCGTGTAAATCATATACCCTCGATTCAATAGATGAGGAGAAAAAGTCATCACATTCCTCTACATGATTTCCAAAGGTCACCTTAAATCCCATACCTTTTAAAATATCTATAGCATATTTTACTTGGTCTTTTGATAATATATCAAGGCTGCGAGAAGGAGCTAAAACCCTTATCTCGTCCCCTTCTTTTAATATTTTAGGATACATCTTACCTCCATTAAAACTCCAAGTTTCCTGTAGTTCTTGGAAAAGGTATAACATCTCTAATATTGCTCATACCTGTTAAATACATAAGCATCCTCTCAAAGCCTAGTCCATAGCCTGCATGCTTTGTGCCCCCATATTTTCTAAGCTCTAAATACCACCAATAATGTTCTTCGTTAAGACCCAATTCATTTATTCTCTGTCTTAAAACATCGTATCTCTCTTCTCTTTGGGATCCTCCGATTATCTCTCCAACACCAGGCACAAGTAAATCCATAGCTGCAACGGTTTTTCCGTCATCATTTAATCTCATATAAAATGCCTTAATATCTTTTGGATAATCTGTTACAAATACGGGCTTTTTGAACACCTTCTCTGCTATATATCTCTCATGCTCTGTCTGAATATCCATACCCCATTTTACGGGATATTCAAATTTTTCACCTGACTTCTCTAAAATCTCTATAGCTTCAGTGTAGGTTATCCTTCCAAAATCAGAATTAACCACATTGTCAAGCCTTGCCATTAGCTGCTTATCCTTATCTATCATTGAGTTAAAAAATTCCATCTCATCTGGAGCGTTTTCTCTCACATAGTTTATAATATATTTCACCATATCCTCAGCAAGGCGCATGTTATCTTTTAAATCTGCAAAAGCTATCTCAGGCTCTATCATCCAAAATTCTGCAGCATGCCTTGTGGTGTTTGAATTTTCTGCTCTAAAGGTAGGTCCAAAGGTATATACATTTTTAAAGGATAATGCATAGCATTCTGCTGATAATTGACCTGATACAGTTAAATGAGACTCTTTTCCAAAAAAATCTCCGCTAAAGTCTACGCATCCTTCTTTTTTAGGAACATCATTTAAATCCAAAGTTGTAACTCTAAACATATCGCCAGCACCTTCAGCATCTGAACCTGTTATTATTGGAGCATGAACATATACAAAGCCTCTTTCGTTAAAGAATTTATGGATAGCATAAGCTGCAAGAGATCTTACTCTAAACACTGCTGAAAATGTATTGCTCCTTGGTCTTAAATGAGCTATTGTCCTTAAGTATTCAAAAGTGTGCCTTTTCTTTTGAAGAGGATAATCTAAATCTGACATCCCTTCCACCATGATTTCGCTTGCTTTTATTTCAAAAGGCTGCTTTGCAGAGGGTGTTAAAACTAAAACTCCCTTAACTAGTATAGATGAACATATTGGAAGCTTTGCTATATCTTTAAAGTTATCCATGGAGTCATCAAATACCACTTGTATATTCTTAAAAAAGCTCCCATCATTTATTTCAATAAAACCAAAGGTCTTTGAATCCCTCAAGGTCTTTATCCATCCTGATATTAAGACTTCCTTATCTTTAAAATCTTCATAGTTTTTTATTAAATCTTTAATTTCCATTTCTCTTCCTCCTTTTAGAATATAAAAAAAGCCTCACATCCAAAGGGACGAAAGGCTTTACAATTCCGCGGTACCACCCAGTTTGTGTCTATAATAAACACCACTTCTCTCCTTAAGGCGGAAGACCATATGACCTACTTAAAATTTTCGGAAATATAGCTCAGGGGCGTTTTTCATCTCTGCATGTTTACCAGGCTCTCACCTATCCTAGCTCTCTTTGAAACAAAATCAAAAATTACTCTTCCCATCATAGCTTAGTATTAAAATTTCAATTTAGATATTATAATATCACGAAAAAAACATTTGTCAAGAAAATTTCAAAAATAAAGTAAATTCTCTAGTTGCATATCATCATATTTTACTACCTTTATTATATCCTCTTTATTATATTTTTTTACACCATTTTGCTCATCATCATAACGTTTTCTCTCTAAGCAAAAACTTAAAACTCTATAAATATAATCAATTTTATCAGAAATCTTATATATATTCTCTTTGTTTTTTAGTATTATGGTGAATACTTCTTGAATCATGTCTTTAGCATCTTCTTTTTCTATCAAATAAAAACAAGCTATGTCATATAGTTTTTCATAATTTTCAATATAAAGTTTTTCAATTAAGTTACGATCCTCATCATATACCATCACGAATTCCTCCATCACGTTTTAACATGAATTATCTTTCACTATGCTAAGTTTTATATAAAATTATAATAACATAAAAAAGTTTAAATTTGTTAATTTTTCTGAAAACATGCTTTTTTTAGTAATGAAATCTTAACCTCATCATAAACCAATCTTAATAGTTTATATTGATTTTTTAAATTGTTGGTGCTATGCTCTGAATAATCAATATATAGGAGGTCGTTTTATGGCTATTAGAGAAATTAGCTTTAAATCATTTAATGAAAGGGATACCATCAAGGCTTGGGTATATACTCCTGTTACTCCCCCAAGGGCTATAGTTCAAGTAGTTCATGGTTTTGGTGAGCACTCAAGAAGGTATATGCATATGATCCTCTCAATGCTGGATTCAGGATTTATCGTTTGCGCTGATGACCATGTAGGGCATGGTAAAACTGCTGCAGATGGAAATAGCTGGGGTGATTTTGGGGAGAAAGGGTATATGACTTGTGCTGAAGATGAACATACGCTTAGAGGAATAGTTACAAAAGAGTTCCCAGAACTTCCTTTTGTAATGTTTGGACATAGCTGGGGTTCTATGATTGCACGAAATTATGCTGCAAAGTATGGTGATGGACTTTCTGGACTTATAATATGTGGTACAGCAGCAGAGATGTCTAATATTAAAAATGCAATATCTGGTTTAGAAGCTCTTATAAGCCAAGGAAAGGGAAAAGAAGTTAATCCTGAAGTCTTTATGCAGATATTTGCTGGAATGACAGATCGCTATGACAATCCTAAAACACCTAATGATTGGATCTGTACAGACCCTGGTGTTGTATTGGATCATGCATCTGATCCTTTTAATAATCTATCAAATCCTCCAAATATTCAATCCCTCTACGATTTTGCTTATCAAATTGAGAAGATAACTGGTACAGAGTGGGCTGAAAAAGTTCCTAAAGATTTATCTATCTACAATATCGCAGGAGATCAAGACCCTGTTGGAAACTATGGTGAAGGTGTTTATCAAGTTTCAAACTGGCTTTGGAATACAGGTCATAGAAAGGTTACCACTAAAGTGTACTCAAACTATAGGCATGAGATACATAATGAACCTAAAATTCGTGAAGAAGTTGAAGCTGGTATAATACAATTTATCAATAGTGTTATTTAAACAATTTTTATTTTAATTATAACCTTTGTTAGTTTACTGCATAAAATATACTATAACTTTAATTATGGAGAATTTTATGTGGAAAAAATATATAAACTTGATGATAGGTAGACCAATAGGGATTTCGCTTGTAAATGGTCAGGGCGTATCAGGAGTTCTCTGCGATGTACAAGATAAAGTTTTATATGTGCTTGTATATATGTATCAAGATCAATTTGCTATGAAAAAATATGATTATAACTCTATAGATGATGTTCATCCATTTCCTGCATGTAGAAAACCTCAACCTAAACCACAGCCTGTTTATTAAAAAAGAGCTTGAACAAATCAAGCTCTTTTTTGAAAATAAAAAATTAATCCTAAAAATATAAAAAAATTAATACAAAAAACCCAAAGCTAAAATTTGGGAAATAAGGTAAAATATATGGTATACTCTTATAGTTTAAGCAAATTATTGTGAAATTCAGCCATATCCATATCATTTACATTTATAAACTCATTAGTGGAACTCACATAATTATAGTCGTCTTTCCATCTATTATAATTTTTAACAAGCTGTTTAATTGAATCGCATATATAGTAAACTTCATCGTCTGTCATAATAGGATGAAATGAATATCTCACCCATCCTGGTTTTAGTGAGTAATCTCCGCTTGCTGCATAACTTGTAATCTTTTCAGACAGCTCTTTTTTAAGCTTAAATATAAAATGTGCATAAGTATGTGCGCACATGCATCCGCCTCTTACTTGAATTCCAAATCTATCATTCATTATCTTTGTATGAAGGCTATTGTGAATTCCATCTAAACAGATTGAAACTATAGCTTGTCTTTTTTTTCTTTCTTCTTCTATTATAAACACTTTTTCATAACCACCAAGCTCTGAAAATACCATGTCCAATATTTCTTTTTCCCTTTTTTGAATCTTTTCAACAGTCATGATATCTTTTAATTCGAGTGCAAGGTAAGACCTAATAGATTGTAAAAACCCAGGTGTTCCACCATCTTCTCTTATCTCAACATCATTTATATATACCCTATCTCCCCAAGGATTAACCCAAGTAACGGTTCCTCCTCCTGGCCTATCTGGAACAGAATTATCATATAAATTATAGTCAAAAACTAAAACTCCAGAAGTTCCAGGACCTCCTAAAAATTTATGAGGCGAAAAAAATATAGCATCTAATTTTTCTTCCTTATCTTCAGGATGCATGTCTATTTTTACATAAGGCGCAGAAGCTGCAAAGTCTACAAAGCACAATCCTCCATGTCTATGCATTATCTTTGCCATCCTATGATATGGTGTTTCGATTCCTGACACATTTGAACAAGCAGTAAAGGAACCAATCTTTAAGGTCCTAGATCTATATCTATTTAGCAAATCTTCTAAATGATCTAAATTTACAACATCAGTATTTGAAGGCTTCACAATTACAAGTTCACAATCAAGTTCAAGCCACGAAAGGTAATTAGAGCTGTGTTCCATATGAGTTAAAAATACAACAGGCCTCTCATCTTCAGTATCATAATTTTTTTGAATGATCTGTTTTGTTCTATCTGTATTTTTTAACCCTAAGATACCTTGCAATTTATCTATGGCAGATGTCATTCCAGTTCCCACTGTGATTATGGCATCATTTTTTCCAGCATTAACATGTTCCTTTATCTTCTTATGAGAAATACCATAAAGCGATGTCATGGTTTTACCTACTGTGGATGCCTCTGAATGTGTATTCCCAACAAAAGGCCCGATAATATCTGCAACTTTTTTTTCAATGGGACGATACAATCTTCCTGATGCCGTCCAGTCCGCATATATCATGTTTTTTTGTCCATAGCAAGTTTGGAATTTAAAATCATACCCTATTGTTTGCTCTCTAAATTCTTTAAAATAATCTTCAAGTTTCACAACGTCACCCCCAATTTGACATACAACAACATATCATATAGAGAAAACCTTACTAATAATCTATCTCAATACTTTTAAATCAAATACAATGGAACATATCCTACAAAAGCTATATATGATTTTAAAACCACTTTATAATTATAATATAAAAATTCACATATTTAAATCTATTATATTAAAATTGATCAATAAAATACATCATATAGAGATAATTAATGAAAATTTAATTAATTTTTGTTTATTTATAGTATTTATTTATAAAAAAACCTCTATTTTCTAAATGTATGTATATCGAGCAAATCCACCTTTTCAAAATGCTGATAATCTTTGCACCCCACCCAATATCCTCCCCAATGCCATCCATATTTTTCAAATACCTTTACACATATATCATTTTCTTTTATCATGCCCTTGATATCTTTATCTCTATCTAAAAATTCTCTTGCATTTAAAGGTTCTAAATGATTTGTATTAAAGATGATAAATGGATTGTTACGAGGATTTATATCTATTGCAAGACCTAATTGATGATAAGATCTCTTTGTGATGCTTATAGGTCTATCATTGTATCCACTAGAATTATTGTCCCTCATGCTAAATTCATCAATCCCATCATAATAATCTGGAAGCCGCATCTTTTCAATTGGAAACTTCTTTTCACATAATTCTTTAAATATGTTTATTGTTTCATCTGCTACATCTTTATAGATAATTATTTCTCCTTCATGGTAATTATCATCATATCCAAAATGTTTTATATTTAAATACCTCAAATCATCAAAGTTTAAAATACTG
Organism: Clostridiaceae bacterium; assembly: GCA_031549525.1. GTDB lineage: Bacteria > Bacillota > Clostridia > Clostridiales > Clostridiaceae > WQUF01. The sequence goes on from JAVBPQ010000056.1 coordinate 53,560, forward strand.
TTTTCATATATGGTTTTGCCTATCATAAATGATTTTATCTCTTCTGGTATTTCTAAGATTTCAAAGCTATCTTTAATATCCTCTTTTATATTGCTAAGTGCATCCACTACCTTAATATTTTCAAAAAACCATATAAGTGCCAAAAAATTGCAAAATAATAATATGGATATGATAGTATGTACTTTTTTCATCAATATCACCCATATTTAATGTGTTACAAAACTAATATTATATCCATATTTTTCAAAATTTTTAAATTTTTTAAAGAATCTTTCCCTTATATTTTTTCCATAGTAAAAAAGATACTAAAAAAATAACAGCATCTTTAAAAACTCTCAAATCATATCCTGTCTCTTTAAATATCTTATCCAGTCTGTAAATAAGTGTATTTCTATGAACATAAAGCACTTTTGCAGCATCTGAGATACTAAGTCCACAGTTAAAGAATTCTTCTATGGTGCGCATCAATTCAGTATCAAATGAATTAAAAAAATCTCTAAATTTAACTATCAGCTCATTTTGAGTTTTATAATTCATATCACTTATTATCTTTTCAAATATTATATCATCATAGTGAAATATTTCTCCTTTTAAACCAAACATTAAACCAATTTCTACTGCTTCTTTAGCCCTCTCAATGCTCTCTTTAAAAGACTCAATATCATATGAAGCCTTGTAAAAACCTATATAGCACTTAGAAAACATATTAGAAAATATAGCATCTCTTATGCTCTCTGCATGTTCTAAAGGATTTTCAAAGACACCTGACAAAATTAAATATTTTCCTTGCATTGCTATTACAACTTCTTCTTCATCGTAAAGCTGTTTTAATATACTTAGGGCTTCTGGATGTTTTTCATTTAAATATATTACAAAAGAAATGGAACCATTTAAAATAAATGATAAATTTTTTTCAATAATATTCATGGATATATTTTCTCCAGCTAAAATGCTGTTTATTATTTTTTCCCTTATATCAAGCTCTTCTTTAAACTTAGAGTTTATAATATACTTCAATAATTTAGCATTCATTTTAAATTTCCTGTCAATAACGATATAAGCTTGAGTTTTTCCCAAGCTTATATCAATCTTAAAAGGCTCTTTTATATCCTTATTGCTATTGAAGTTTATCTCATTGTTATCAGAAACAATCATAAAATCTATATTACAACTTTCTCTAAGCTCATCTAAAAAATTAGTTAAGCTCTTCATATTTCCTCCGAATTAAAAAATTGTGAGTTCTGAGCTTTTATCGAATACATGTATCTTACTAGTATCCATAGCAAGCTTTATAGTTTCTGAAATTTTGGCTTGTGATGAGCCATTTACACGAGCAGTTATTCTTGAATTTCCTTTTACAAGGTATAAATAAGTTTCTGCACCCATTAGCTCTGTAACCTCTACTTCAGCAGTGAATACTCCATCAGAAAATTTAACAAAAGATTCAGACTTATCATCTATATCCTCAGGCCTTATTCCTAAAAGAATATCTTTCCCTATATACCCTTCTTTCTTTAGTATTGATGCCTTATCATTAGGTAAAGCAACTTTAACATTTTCAAATGTGAGCAATATCTTACCATTTTCTTCTAATACTTTTGAATCTATGAAATTCATTTGTGGAGAACCTATAAAACCTGCAACAAAAACATTATATGGATGATCATAGATATATTGAGGGGTATCCACTTGCTGAATTACTCCATCTTTCATAACTACAATCCTGGTACCCATAGTCATAGCTTCTGTTTGGTCGTGAGTTACATAAATAAAGGTGGTCTGAAGCCTATTATGAAGCTTTGAAATTTCAGTTCTCATTTGAACCCTCAATTTTGCATCAAGGTTTGATAAAGGCTCATCCATTAAAAATACTTTAGGCTCTCTAACTATAGCTCTGCCAAGAGCTACCCTTTGCCTTTGACCTCCAGATAAAGCTTTTGGTTTTCTATCTAGTAAATGAGTTATTCCTAATATATTTGCAGCTTCCTTCACTTTCTTATCTATGGTTTCCTTTGGTATTTTTCTAAGCTTAAGGCCAAAAGCCATGTTATCAAATACAGACATATGTGGATATAATGCATAATTTTGGAAAACCATTGCTATATCTCTATCCTTTGGAGCCACATCATTAACTTTTTTATTGCCAATACTTAAATCACCTTTTGTTATATCTTCAAGACCTGCAATCATCCTCAAAGTAGTGGTCTTACCACATCCTGATGGTCCAACAAAGATGATGAACTCCTTGTCTTGTATTTCAAGATTAAAGTCTTTAACTGCTGTTACATTTCCAGGGTATACTTTATAAATATTCTTCAAAGATAAACTCGCCATAGCCAAACACTCCTTAACAACTTTAATTATTATTAGTATAATTGTAACTTTATCTATTAAAAATATCCATATTCATAAAATACAAATAGCTTTCACCTTATTTGTATGAAGATACAAATCACTACTTGCTATAGGAATAAATGCCTTGGTATATGTTATATTTTTTTAGCCTATCATCTATCTCATTGAGTATTTCCCATTTTTTTAAACTCCATTTAGGCTCAACTAAAGTCTCCCTTGGAGCATCTCCAGTTATCCTGTGGATCACTATATTATCTGGTATTATGGATATAGCAGTGCAGATTAAATCTATATACTCATCCTTTGTAAGAAATATTATAGGGTTAACCTTATGAATTTCATATAATAAAGAATCATAAACAAGATAAAGTAAATGCATCTTTATTCCTTGAATATTCTTTGAACATACATATCTTATTGTGTTTAACATGGATTCTCTGTCTTCTTTTGGAAGTCCAAATATAACATGTACCACGCTATCTATCCCTAATCTATTTAACTTTTCACAAGCTTCATCAAAAACTTTAGTCTCATAACCTCTGTTTATAAATTTTGCTATCTCATCATTTGAGGTTTGAAGTCCAAGTTCTACCCATAAGTAGCTTTTCTTATTGATTTCATCTAATAAAGAAAGTACATCATCTGAAAGGCAATCAGGCCTTGTGGCAATTGCAATCCCTACTACACCATCCTGATTTAAAGCCTCATAGTATAAACTTTTTAATCTATTTATTTCTCCATATGTATTTGTATATGCCTGAAAATAAGCTATATATTTTTTGCTCTTCCACTTTTTCTCCATGACAATCTTCATCTCATCAAATTGATGAGATATGCTCTTTGTAGATCCCTTAGCAAAATCTCCTGAACCCTTTGATGAACAAAAAATACATCCTCCAAAGCCTACCATACCATCTCTATTAGGGCATGTAAAACCTGCATCTAATGGTATTTTAAAGACTTTCTCATAAAACTTATTTTTTAAAAAATAATCTAAACTATAATATCTCTTCTTATCCCATTCTTTCATAAAACCTCCAAAATCAAAATTCATAACATAATCATAGTGAACACTCTCATATAATATCATAAACGATTATTATGTCCAGGAGGGAATTTTGAATATTAAAAAGTCATTACAAATTGCAGCGGTTTTTATAGGAACTGTGGTGGGAGCAGGTCTTGCATCTGGAAGGGAAATTATGATCTTCTTTACCCAATATGGATACAAAAGCTTTATAGGAATGATACTTGTGATGTTTATATATATATTTGTAGCTAAAACTATAATAAATATTTCACTTGAGCATAATTTAAAATCCTATAATGATCTTATACAATTAATAAGTCCTAATTTATTTGGTTCTGTAATCACACTGCTCTTAAGCTCGTTATTCTTATGCAGCGCTAGCATAATACTAGCAGGAAGCGGAGCATTGTTAAATGAGTTCTTTGGAATTCCAAAATGGATAGGGCTTTTAATAATGCTCATAGTAACAGTGGTGATAACTCTTAGAAAGACAAAAGGGCTAATAGAAGTGAATTCATTTATAGTACCAGCTTTAACCACAGTAATCATTTTAATCTTTGTTCTATATCTAATAAAGCCTGGTGATAATTTTAATTTAAACTACATAATTTCTATAGATCCAGAAGGACCAAACTATTGGCTATTTAAATCCATAAACTATGGATGTTTTAACATATTTGCAAGCTGCGGAGTTTTAATACCTTTAACTTTTGAATTAAAAGATGAAAGATCATTAAATATGGGGATGACTATAGGAGCAATTGTTCTTACCATTCTCTCCTTGATTTTAAATTTTATGCTCATTATAAACGTCCCTGACATCTTTTACAAAGAAATACCTCTATTATATGTAACAGGTACATTTTCAAGGTATATTCAAACTGCGCTGCTTATAATCATATGGCTTGAAATGTATAGCACTGAAGTTTCTGATATATTCACACTATCAAGAGCCTTGGAGAAATCCTTTAAGATCTCTTACAATCATGCTATTTTCCTTATACTTGGTACAGCCTTTGCAATCTCACAATTTGGTTTTGCAAACCTAGTTAACTTTTTATATCCAGCGTTTGCTATTTTAAGCACCATATTTGTAATATTGATATTGTATTTTCGCTATTTTAAATCTGCTAAACTTAAAAATTTAAAATATAAACAGGCAAGATAAAGGACTTGCCTGTTTACAAATTATACTTATCCACTATATTTTGAGCAACTTTCTTTATAGCACTTGCTTCAGATACTAAAAACATCACAAGTAAAAATACCTTTATACGTTCAACATCTGAAGATTTTATATTCATCATCTTTAATAACTCATCAGTGCTATCTATATTGTAGTTTACAATTTTATCTAAAAATACATGGAAGTTATCATATTGTATTGCTGAAAAAACCTTATACGCTTCTTCCCAAGATATGATATCATCTGCACTGTTATTGATATCGTTAAAGGCTAGGTTAAAAACTTTTTTAATTTCTTCTGTAGTTAAGACAGGTCTCATATAACTTAGTAGGACCAATTGAGCTATATGTTTTTTAGTATAGCCTCTCTTTTTTCTGCCTTCAGGTTTTGAAATAGCTTCGTTCTTTATATAGTTTTGAATGATATTGTTCGTAAAATCTTCACCTATAAATTTGTCATTCAAGTAATCTGTCACTTGAGATAAAAACAAATCATATTTTGGTAATTCTTCGTAATTTACGATAGGATTACTGTCTAAATTAAAAATTTTATTTAAGTTTTTTTCAGATTCCTCGCTACCCACATTTTTCACATCCTTTCCACAAAAATATTATATGTATCATTATACAGTACTATTAACCTCATTACAAGCTAATCATATTTATCTAAAGCATACAAAATAAAAGACTATACCTTATTTTGATAAAGTACAGTCTTAAATTACTATGCCGGCAGTAGGACTTGAACCCACCACCTACTGATTACAAGTCAGTTGCTCTACCAGATGAGCTATGCCGGCAAAATACGACCCAGAAGGGACTCGAACCCTCGACCCCCGGCGTGACAGGCCGGTACTCTAACCAACTGAGCCACTGGGCCATATTAATGGTGGGCGCTACAGGGATCGAACCTGTGACCCCCTGCTTGTAAGGCAGGTGCTCTCCCAGCTGAGCTAAGCGCCCGTTAATGACCCATAGGGGACTCGAACCCCTGTTACCGCCGTGAAAGGGCGATGTCTTAACCACTTGACCAATGGGCCTTATGTTTGTGTCAAAGCTGACAATATATATAATACAAAATTCTAAACATTTAGTCAATAGTTTTTTTTATTTTTTTATGTTTTTTTTAAAAATTAATTTACTCCCTATTGTCTTCATCTTTTTCATCCTCAGTAGGATCATCTGAAACCAATTTTAAAACATTATAAAGCACAGCCCCATATATGGTAACTAGACCAAGTACAGAAAAAATAAGAGATAATCCAGCTACA
>JAVBPQ010000072.1:0-3849 GCA_031549525.1 Clostridiaceae bacterium
ATAAAATCACCTTGTTTTATATTCATATCATTTTTATATACCTTTATAAAGTTTACAAAGGTTTTTCCAGATGATACAGCTTCTTTTGCTTTTTCTCTAGATAGATTAAAAGCTTTTCCAATTATAGAATCAAGGCGGCTCGATGATACTGTTATGGATTTTTGAGTTGTATTATCTTCCTTTATCATAAGTTCATCTATATCATGAAGGGATAAATTGATTTTTAATTTACCCACGCTCTCAAGTTCTCTTAGTATATGTTCGCATATATCATCTATTGCTATTATATCTGCAGAAGATTCTAAAACTATGATATCTCCTAAGCATTCTCTCTTAATACCAAGAGCCATAAGCGCTCCTAAATAATCTCTATGGGATAGGGTTATATTTTGTACTTTACTAGTTACAGGTTTTACCCTTATAATTTTAAAACGAGATTTCCAAGTCTCGTCTTTTTTTATGACTAAAGAAACCCTCTCTGCATATTCATAACCTCCATACAAGAAGGTATTTTTAGATATATCTTCTGAAAAATGCTTTATATTTAGCGCTTTTGCAATGAAGGATGCTGCTGCTGGATCTAAAAAGTTAGAATATACATTTATATTGCTAAATTCTCCTCTACTTACCTTATCTAATACATGAGCTATCAATATTTTATCCATATTATCAGGTATGGATTCCATTATCTTTACCCTATTCATAAATTAACCCCAATTTATAATAATAATGATATTTTATAACAAAAACTCTTATTATGCAAAAAAATTGTTATAATATATAAAAGGCTTAAGTTTAATGCAAGGAGTAATTTATGACTAAAAAACTTTTTAAAAATGCTAATAAGATCTTCACTTTTAATGATAAGGATGAGATACTGTCAAATTGCGATATACTTGTAGAAGGGAATAAGATCGTAAAAATAGGAAAAAACCTATTTATAGATGATAGTACGGAAATAATAGATGTAAATGATAAAATTCTTCTTCCTGGATTTGTAAACACTCATCATCATCTTTATCAAACCATGTTTCGTGGGATAGATGAGGTTCAAGAGATGCCCCTCTTCCCTTGGCTTAAAGGGTTATATGAATTTTGGAAATATTTAGACGAGGAGACTGTTTACTTAGGTTCTATGGTTGGTTTTTCTGAACTCTTAAGGACAGGCTGCACTACTACAATGGACCATCATTACGTTTTTCCTAAAAACTCAAGGAAAGATTTAATTGACTATCAATTTAAAGCTTCTTCTGAAATAGGAATAAGGTTTCATGCTACAAGAGGTTCTATGTCACTTGGAAAAGATAAAGGCGGATTGCCTCCTAATGATGTGGTTCAGACTGAGGAAGAAATACTTGAGGATTCTGAAAGGCTTATAGACAAGTATCACGATAAAAATGATTTTGCAATGAAAAGGGTAGCTCTAGCACCATGTTCTCCATTTTCTGTGACAAAGGATTTGATGGAAAAATCTGCAATCCTTGCAAGAAAGAAAGGTGTTATGCTCCATACGCATCTTGCAGAGACTTTAGATGAGGAGGAATTCTGCCTTCATGTATATAAAATGCGCCCTGTGGAACTTATGGAGGATACAGGCTGGGTTGGTGAGGATGTTTGGTTTGCACATGGTATATATTTTAATGATGACGAACTAAAAAGGTTAAAAGGTTGTGGAATAGCTCATTGCCCTTCTTCTAATATGAAGCTTGGAAGCGGCATATGCAGGACTACAGAGCTTGTAAAAAATGGCGTAAACATCGGAATTGCAGTAGATGGAAGCGCATCTAATGATGGATCTAATATGTGGGAAGAGGTAAGGCGAGCTTATTTATTAAATCACCTTAAATATGCAAACAATGGCTTAAATGCTTATGAAATCCTTAAAATGGCGACAAGAGGAGGGGCTAAGGTATTAGGTAGAAATGATATTGGGACTTTAGAAGAAGGAAAGGCTGCAGATATTGTGGTTTTTGATCTTTCTGATATAGCTTATTCTGGGTGTCACAATCCACTTACTTCTTTAGTTTGTTGTGGAAATACCAGCATTGTAAATATGACTATGGTAAATGGTGAAATAGTTGTAAAAAATGGAAAGCTTATGACCATAGATGAAAGAGAAATTGCAAAAAGAGCAATGAAACATGCAAAAGAGATTGTAAAAATTAGAAGAGGGGAAAATTAAAATGAAGTTAACAGATAATGTAAACATTTTAGAGATAAAAACTGAAAATGGTTCTATATTTCCTGTACTAATTCATGATGAGGAGAATTTAGCAATAGTTGATTCAGCATTTCCATTGCAGATTAATTTAATAAAGGAAGCTGTGGAAAAGGAAGGATTTAGAATTGAAAATATAAATAAGATAATATTAACTCATCAGGATATAGATCATATAGGGAATGTAAAAGATATTCTCTTAGTATCAAAAGAAGCAAAGGTTTTAGCTCATGAGGATGAAGCTCCATATCTTGATGGGACAAAGACTCCTGTTAAACTTTACAATATGGAAAAAAATTTAGATAAGCTCCCTGAGGAATCAAAACAATGGTACTATACTTTAAAAGCTGGTTTTGAAAATAGAAGATTTAATGTTGATGTTCCTTTAAAGGATGGTGATATAATTCCTATATGCGGAGGGGTTGAGGTTATACATACTCCAGGACACACCCCAGGTCATATTTGTCTTTTTGTAAAAAATGAAGGTGTTTTAATATGCGGTGATGGATTGAATATAAATGATGGAAAATTAGTAGGTGCAAATCCTGTTCACACTCAAGATATGGAGCTTGCAAAAGAATCCATAAAAAAACTTCAAGGATATGAGATTAAATCGATTGTAACATATCATGGTGGATTATTTCAAAAAGATGTGAAAAAAGCTTTAGAGGATATTTTAAATTAAAATCTTAAATTAAAGGGGTTGAATTTTATAATGGATAAGAGAAAACTCTATGTATTATGGACAACTGGTGACCCTGTAACATCTCAATTTATGATAATGATGTATGCTACATATAGCAAGACAAAAAGATGGTGGGATGAAGTCTGTATAATAATTTGGGGAGCATCTGCAAAGCTTGTTTCAGAGGATGAGAATATTAAACAATGTGTAAAAAATGCTATGCAAGCAGGTGTAGAGTTTTCTGCCTGTATAGCATGTGCAACTCAGCTTGGTGTAGTAGACAAGCTTAAGGAGATTGGAATCGAAGTAAAGCCTTGGGGAGAGCCTCTTAGCGATATTATTAAAGAGGATGAGGGTTTAATAACTATTTGATCGTTAAGTTATTTACCTTATTTTGATGGGGGTGTGTATTTATGAAGAGAAAAATTCTTCTTTTAGGTGATGAGAATTTATATATAGTAAGTGAAGAGATAAAAAAAGAGGAATTAAATGATATAGAAAAAATTGTAGAGGATTTGCATGATACAATTTTGGATTTTAGAAAAACCTATGGAGTAGGGCGTGCAATTGCAGCTCCACAGATTGGAATTAAGAAACGATTGATATATATGTATATTGACAAACCCACTGTATTTATCAATCCTAGTTTGCATTTTTATGATGATGAGTTAATGGAAGTTATGGATGATTGCATGTCTTTTCCTAATTTATTGGTAAAAGTGTTAAGGCATAAAAGATGTACTATAAAATATAAAGATATGAATTGGAATGATTGCAAGATGGAATTAGAAGGTGATCTTTCTGAACTTTTGCAGCATGAATACGATCATTTAGATGGTGTCCTTGCAACCATGAGAGCTATAGATAATAAATCATTCTACTTGAGATAAAGCTAGAATCTTTTGAATCCTAAATTACAATTGCTACCATTATATTTACTTTATAA
>JAVBPQ010000025.1:0-26858 GCA_031549525.1 Clostridiaceae bacterium
TATATTTCTATTGCTTTTAGGCTTAAAAAATCACAAAAAAATAAAACATTTTTTGTCTCTTGTTTTATTGACTATATAAAATAAAAGAATTACAATAACTATGCGAATATCTGTTCACATAATTATGCGAATACTTGTTCACATTTTTGAATTTGAAATTTGAGGTATTTTATGAAAGATAAAATTGTAATTAAAGGGGCTAAGGTACATAATTTAAAAAATGTTTCAATAGAAATTCCAAGAGATAAATTTGTTGTATTTACTGGACTGTCAGGTTCAGGCAAATCATCTTTAGCTTTTGATACGCTATATGCAGAAGGCCAGAGAAGATATGTAGAATCCCTCAGTGCTTATGCAAGGCAATTTTTAGGACAAATGGATAAACCAGATGTAGAAAGTATCGATGGCCTATCTCCTGCAATTTCAATAGATCAAAAGACCACAAGCAAAAATCCAAGATCCACAGTTGGAACAGTTACAGAGATATATGATTATTTGAGGCTTTTATATGCAAAGATCGGAGTTCCTCATTGCCCAAATTGTGGCAAGAGGATTCATCAGCAGACTGTAGATCAGATGGTAGATAAGATAATGGAGCTAGAGGAAGGCACTAAGATACAAGTCCTTGCTCCAATCATAAGAGGAAGAAAAGGTGAAAACCAAAAGCTCTTTGAATCTATAAGAAAAAATGGGTTTGTAAGGGTGAGAGTAGATGGAGAAATATATTCCATCGATGAAGAAGAAGTTAAGCTTGATAAAAATAAAAAGCATACCATAGAAGCTGTAGTTGATAGATTAGTGATAAAAGAGGATATAGTAAGCAGGCTCTCTGATTCTATAGAGACAGCGCTTAAGATGGCAGACAGTATTGTTGTGATAAACGTATTAGGAGGAGAGGATTTTTTATTTAGTGAGAAGTTTGCTTGTATAGATTGTGGGATCTCCATAGAAGAGCTTGCACCAAGATTATTTTCATTTAATTCTCCCTTTGGAAAATGCGAGAGATGTGATGGTTTAGGAACATTATTAGAAATTGATGAAGATTTAGTGATACCTGATAAAAATAAGAGCGTAATGGAAGGAGCTATTGCTGCTTGGGGTGATAGCATATTAAAGGGAGATTCTTGGATGTTTAGTGTCATAGAAGCACTATCAAAGAGATATGATATAGATTTAAACAAACCAATAAATGAATTGACAAAGGAAGCTGTTAATATATTGATCTATGGAAACGGCGGAGAAAAATTTAAGATAAGTTATAAAAGAGAAGATGGAGTTTTAGATTTAAATCAAAGCTATGAAGGTGTCATTCCAAATTTAAAGAGGAGATATTTTGAAACTCAATCTGATTATATAAAGAATGAAATTGAAAAGTTTATGAGCAATTCTCCATGCCCTAAATGCAATGGAGCAAGATTAAAAAAAGAAGCTTTATCAGTTACTGTAGGTGATAAAAACATAAGTGAATTTTGTACCATGTCTATACTTGATGAATTAAGGTTTATTGAAAATTTAGCTTTAAGCGAAAAAGATACCATAATAAGCAATCAAATTTTAAAAGAAATAAAAAATAGATTAAACTTTTTAATAAATGTAGGGCTTGATTATTTAAATCTTTCAAGGATGACAGGAACCTTATCAGGTGGGGAAGCTCAGAGAATAAGACTTGCTACACAGATTGGCTCGAGCCTTGTAGGTGTTTTATATATTTTAGATGAACCAAGCATAGGACTTCATCAAAGGGATAATAATAAACTCATAAATACGCTTAAAAAACTAAGGGACTTGGGAAATACGCTCATCGTTGTAGAGCATGATGAAGATACTATGAGAGAAGCAGATTATATAATCGATATGGGACCAGGAGCAGGGTATAAAGGCGGAGAAATAGTTGCGTCAGGTACTTTATGTGATATCATAAATAATGATGATTCATTAACAGGAAAGTATTTAGCAGGTAAGATGAAAGTGGATACTCCTGTAAACCGAAAAGAAAAAAATGGTAAATATATAAAGGTCTTAGGTGCAGAAGAAAATAATCTAAAAAAAATAGATGTGGAATTTCCCCTTGGAATACTAGTTTGTGTTACAGGAGTTTCAGGTTCAGGAAAGAGCACTCTAGTAAATCAGATACTATATAAGGCTTTGAATAAAAAGATAAATAAATCTAAAGATACACCTGGAAAATATAATGAAATAATAGGTGATAATTATATAGATAAGATCATAAATATAGATCAAAGTCCAATTGGAAGAACACCAAGGTCAAATCCTGCAACTTATACAGGAGTATTCGATATAATACGAGAGGTCTATGCAAATACAAATGAATCTAAGATGAGAGGATATAAAAATGGAAGGTTTAGCTTTAATGTAAAGGGCGGGAGATGCGAAGCCTGTTCAGGAGATGGCATCATTAAGATTGAAATGCAATTTTTATCTGATGTTTACGTCCCTTGTGAAGTATGCAAAGGAAAAAGATATAACAGAGAGACTCTAGAGGTTAAATTTAAAGGAAAAAATATATATGAAGTGTTAGAGATGACTGTAGATGAAGCTTGCATTTTTTTTGAAAATGTGCCTAGGATAAAGAACAAATTAGATGTGCTAATGGAAGTTGGGCTTTCATATATAAAATTAGGTCAACCTGCAACACAATTATCTGGAGGAGAAGCTCAGAGGGTAAAGCTTGCTTATGAATTATCCAAAAGAAGTACAGGAAAGACCATGTATATATTGGATGAACCTACCACTGGTCTTCATATTCACGATGTGGATAAACTCATAAAGATACTTCAAAAATTAGTAGAGAGTGGAAATTCTATAATCGTAATTGAGCACAATTTAGATGTCATAAAATGTGCAGATTATATAATAGATTTAGGTCCTGAAGGAGGAGCATTAGGAGGAGAAATAATTGCTCAAGGAACGCCTGAAGAAATTGTAAAAAATAAAAAGTCATATACAGGACAATATCTTAAAAAAATGATATAATTAGAGTAAGACTAGTGTTACTAGTCTGCTTTTATTATTATTTAAGTAGGTGTTTAAATGGATTTTAGCAGTTTAAGCTGGATTTTTACTTTAGCTATAATAATTATAATATACATCATAATTGTTGTCACACTTATGATAATGTATCGAGATTTAAAAGGTGCCAGAAAAGGTAATAAGAAACCAGCTATTAAACTGGGGTTTGAAGTTATTAATGCTGGTATTAATAATTCACTTAAGGAAGGTTCTGTCATACCCATTACAAATGGCATAAGTATAGGTAGAAAGCCTGAAAACACTTTGATATTATCTGATGAATTTGTTTCAGGTAACCATGCTAAGATTTTTGTAAAAGATGAGGAGTGTTATTTGGAAGATTTAAACAGTACAAATGGAACATATGTAAATAATGAAAAGATAAAAGGAAAGGTACTTCTTGAAATTGAAGATGAAGTAAAGATAGGAACGGTGCTTTTTAAACTTTTAGGATAAGGGGTTGGTTTTTTGCAGGTAAAATACGATAAAAATGAAAGATTATTGATACTTCTCACATATGTATTATGCATTTTAGGATGTTTTAATTTAGCTATATTAAAACCTAACTTTGATTTTCAGTGTTTTTTTATTTTAATAGTCATGATTTTGATAATATCTTTGTCATTGTTTATACTAAAAAGATATTTTTCAAGCGGAGATAAATTCATCTTTATTTTTTGCTCCATCTTATCTTTTATTGGAATAATAATGATATATAGATTAGACCCTGACTCTGCATTAAAACAAGTTATTTGGTTTTCATCTGGAGTGACAGGATTTATTTTTATTGTTATGTTTTTCCCAAATGTTAAAAAGTATTCAAAATTAAAGTATTTATTTCTTGTGCTCACCTTTATAATTACTCCCCTTGGTTTGTTTTTAGGGAAAGAATTATATGGAGCTAAAAATTGGGTTGAAATTGGCGGATTTAGTTTTCAGCCGTCTGAAATAGGTAAGCTTTTTCTCGTTGCATATCTTGCAGCAGCACTTAAAGATTATAAGACAAGAAAGGATTTAGTACAACCTGCTATAGTTGTAATGCTATTTTTAATCATAATGGTTTTGCAGACAGATTTAGGTACGGCTCTTATAGTTTTTGCAGTGAGCATAACCATGTTATACATAGCAACTTCAAAATTTAAATATGTCTTCGTATGCCTTATATTGTTTTCACTAGGAGCAATAATTAGCTATTATCTCTTTGCTCATGTAAAGGTAAGGGTTGAGATGTGGCTAAACCCTGAGTTCGATCCTGATTTTAAATCTTATCAGATAGTTCAATCTTTAATTGCTATAGCATCTGGAGGATTGTTTGGAAAAGGACTTGGCCTTGGATATCCTAGTCTCATACCTACAACAATTTCAGATTTTATATTTTCAGCTATTTGTGAAGAGATGGGGATCTTAACTGGTATTGCAATCATAATCATAAATTTTATACTTTTTTATAGATGTATGAGAAATGCTGTATATGTTAAAGATATGTTTTCAAGGCTCTTAGTGGTGGGATATTCTACCATGCTTGCTATGCAAGTTTTTGCAATAATAGGTGGTGTGACAAATATGATTCCTCTTACTGGAGTTACCCTTCCATTTGTAAGTTATGGTGGAAGTTCTATGATATATTCATTTTTATCCATTGGAATAATACAAAAGATATCAGAGGAGGGAAAAACATGAAGACAAAAAAAGAAAATGATATTTTTTCTACTATAACAAGGGTAATGATACTTTATTTAATAATATTTTTAATTTTGATTTCTTATATAGCTAACTTTAAGCTGTTTAAAAGTGAAAAATGGGTAAATAGTCCTTATAATAAAAGAGAGATATTAAAGAGAGATGAAGTTTTACGAGGAAGTATCTTTGATAGAAATGGTGAGATACTAGCTTATTCTGAAAGACAAGAAGGCTATCAAAAGAGGATTTATACAAAAGGTGAAACCCTTGCACCATTGCTTGGATATGTAGATATAAAATACGATGTAGCAGGTTTAGAAAAGTCCCTAGATAGCACATTAAGCACTATGCCAGTGAGTGGTACATTTAAGAAGATGTTTGGAATAAGCAAAGAAGAAAAGAAGGGAAACGATATAACATTAACGATTGATTCAAGGCTTCAAGAATTTGCCTATGATATTTTTGGCGATAGAAAAGGTGCAATAGTAGTTTTAAATTGCAAGACTGGTGAAATACTAGCTAGTGTTTCAAAACCTTCTTATGATGTGAATAATTTGGATTCGGTTTGGAGCGATATAGTAGATGATATAAATGCACCTTTATTAGATAGATGTTCAAGCGGACTTTATGCTCCTGGCTCGACATTTAAAATAATTACATTATCTTCTGCTCTTAGAAATATAAGTGATGTTTCTGCAAGAATATTTGAAGATAATGGAGCTATATATTTTCAAGATGGGAATAGCCTTCCAAATGCTGGTGGATATTCGTATGGAAATATAGATTTAAAGAAAGCATTTTCTGTTTCAAGCAATGTGGTTTTTGGAAGTTTAGGAATTGAAATGGGTGGAGAAAAATTAAAAGAAGAGGCAGAGAGATTTTTTTATAATAAAAATATTAAGCTAAATGGAATTAACATAGGTAAGGCCAACTTTCCAACTTTAAATGATGAGGAAAAAGGAAAAGTTGCTCAAAGCGCTATTGGACAAGGAGAAGTCTTGGTAAGTCCGATACAGATAGCACTTACTGCAAGCGTAATAGCAAATAACGGTGTTATGCCTCAACCACAGATCATTAAAGGAGGCAATTTAATACCATATAATGAAAGTATAATATCAGGAAGCACAGCTCTTTATATAAAGGATACCATGAGGGAAGTCATGTTAACTGGTACTGGAAGTGGGATGGATACATATAATATTGGAATATGCGGTAAGACTGGAACTGCTGAAGTTGAAGATGAGGAAGGAAAATATAACAATTCTTTATTTGTAGGTTTTTCAAGCTATGATGAACCTAAGTATGCTATAGCAGTTGTTGTTGAAAAGGGAGAAAGCGGAAGTGCTACTAGTATTGCAAATGAAGTTTTAAAAAGGGCTATGAGCTTAGAATAGAGAATGAGATATGAGAGGTAAAAGCCATATTAGTTTTGGATTGTTTTTATATATTTTAGTTTGGGATAAAGTGCCTGATAGAGTAAAGCTTCCTGGGTTAATTATTTCTGCCATAGCTTCAATATTTCCAGATATAGACCATCCAAAGAGCATTTTTAATAAATACATACTTCCAATAAAAAACAAATATGGTAAAATAATTTTCTTTGGAGCCATAAGTGTGTTAATATTAATATATGATCATTATATAACTCAAAATTATTTTTTTAAGTTTTTGGCTTTTGTAGTTTTTCTTGTAGGATTAGCAGGTCATAGGAATGGATTAACTCATAGTATATTTGCAATGATGATCTTTTCTTTTATAGTGTATTATCTAAATATGTACTTTCATTTAGATAATTACTTAGTACCTTTTGCGATTGGATATGTAAGTCACTTGATAGGTGATATGCTTACTGACAGAGGGATACCTTTATTTTATCCTTTAACTAAAAAGAATATTAAATTTCCTTTAACTTATGATAGTGGAGGAAAATTCAGCAAAATGTTTGAAAATGGACTGATTATATTTTTAGCAATCTATATGATATTTAAGATCTATTATTTATGGAATTAAAATCTCTAAAGGAGCATAATTTTGTTTATTATTCATGAAGAGCTTAAGAAACTGCCTCAGATGCCTGGCGTATATATGATGAAAAATAATTCAGGAGAAGTCATATATGTGGGAAAGGCGAAAAATTTAAAAAGCAGAGTGCATCAATATTTTACTCCCTCTAGTCAAAAAACATCTGAAAAAGTTAAAAATATGGTGATGCATATTGTTGAGTTTGAGTATATCATCACTGATTCTGAAAAAGATGCCCTGCTTCTAGAATGCAATTTAATAAAAAAATATAGACCAAAGTACAATATACTTTTAAAAGATGATAAAAATTATCCATATATAAAAATTACAACCAATGAAGATTTTCCAAGGTTAATTTTTACAAGGAACTTAGCTAAGGATGGATGTAGATACTATGGCCCTTTTAGTGAAATAGGGGCAGTATATGAAACTTTATCGCTTCTTAGAAATCTATATCCTGTGAGGACTTGTAAAAGATACATAAGTGAAAAGAGTGAAAAAGTAAGACCTTGCTTAAATTATCAGATTGGTTTATGCAAGGCGCCTTGTGCAGGATTGATTTTAAAAAAAGATTATGATGGATATATTGAGGATATAGATAGTCTTCTTATGGGTAAGAATAAAAATATACTGGATGATTTGAATGATAAGATGCTTAAGGAATCAGAAAATTTAAATTTTGAATTAGCTGCTAAATATAGAGATAAGATTATTTCTATTAAAAAGATAATGGAAAAGCAAAAGATGATTTCAGGGTCTCCAGAGGATGAAGATTTTATAAATATCTTCTCTGATGACAATGATAGCTGCATTCAAATATTTTTTTCAAGAGAAGGTAAAATAGTTGGTAGGGAGCACTTTATATTAGAAAATACAAACGGACTTATAGATAGTGAAATAATAACCTCATTTTTTAAACAATTTTATGGTGGAACTGCATTTATCCCTAAGATCATATATGTACCATGTGAGATAGATGAAAACGACCTATTTGCTCAAGTACTTTCAATGAAAAGAGGCAATAAGGTATTTATTAGGATTCCACAAAAGGGTGATAAGAAAAAAATATTAGATTTTGTTTATAAAAATGCTAAAATAACTATAGAAAAATTTAAGATTAAATTGATTTCTGATAAGGAGATGTATTTAAAATCCTTAGAAGAATTAAAGGAATTACTACAATTAGACAGTACACCAAATAGAATAGAAGCATTTGATATATCAAATATTCAAGGATTAGATTCTGTAGGAAGTTTAGTAGTGTTTGAAGGTGGTAAGAATAAAAATAGTGATTATAGAAGATTTAAGATAAATGATAAAATTAAAAATAATGATTATGAAAGCATGAGAGAAATCATAACGAGAAGATTTAAACATGGATTAGATGAAATAAAAAATATACAAGAAAACATAATTGAATATAGTCATGGAAAATTTTCTATTTTTCCAGACTTGATAATGATGGATGGCGGCAAGGGTCAAGTAAATGTTGCACTTGAAGTATTAAATGGATTAAATATTGAGATACCTGTTTGTGGAATGGTAAAAGATGACAATCATGAAACAAGAGGTATAATATATAATAATAATGAACTTAATATAGCAGAATATAAAAATGCATTTAATTTAGTAGCTAGGATTCAAGATGAAGTTCATAGATTTGCAATATCCTATCATAGAACTTTAAGAGATAAAAAAATACTTCATTCTATATTAGAAGATATACCATTTATTGGTGCTACAAGAAGGAAAGAACTTTTATTAAAATTTGGTAGCGTAGATAATATAAAAAAAGCATCTTTAGAAGAGCTGATGCTTACAAAATCCATTGATAGAAAAACTGCTATTAGCATTATTGAATTTTTCAAAGGAAAGGAAGAAAAGTGATATTGAAGTATGTTGTCGACACACATACACATGCAATTGCATCAGGTCATGCTTATAGTACTATAGAAGAAAATTTTAGAAAAGGAAAAGAAAAAGGTCTTGAGGTAATTGCTATAACAGACCATGCACCAAGTATGCCAGGGTCATGTCATGAGTTCTATTTCGGGAATCTTAACAATTTGCCAAGATACATAGATGGAATATTAGCTCTAAGAGGAGCAGAACTTAATATAATAAATTTTAATGGAGATATAGATTTAAGCGAAAAGAGACTGAAAAAATTGGACTTATTGATTGCAAGCTTACATGAGGTGTGCATTTTCCCAGGTAGTATTTATAAAAACACAAATGCACTTTTAAAAGCTATGGACAATAAATACATAGATATACTAGGACATCTAGGAAATCCATTATATCCTATTGATAAGGAGGTTATAATAAAAAAGGCAAAGGAAAAAAATATTATCATTGAAATAAACAATGGTTCTTTTCATTCACGAAAAGGAAGTGAAGAAAATTGTAAGGAACTGATTAAGTTGTGCATTAAATATGGAGTAAAACTTACTATTTCTTCTGATGCTCATTTTTCAAGTCAAGTAGGTGAATTTGAAAAATCTATAAAAATGATTGATTCGCTAAATGTACCACAAGATTTAATATTGAATATAAATAGAAATAGGATAATAGATCATTTAATTAAAAAAGGCAAACTGAATGATTTAATATAGTGTTAAAGGGAGAAATTTGATGAATAGATATAAAGCTTTTGATTTGCTCAAAGATATAGTAGGAGAGCATAATTGTTTTAAAGATATTTGCTTAAGTAATTACACAACTTTTAAAATTGGAGGTCCTGCAGATGTTTTTGTAACACCTGATAACTATGATAGTGTAGCAGAAGTTGTAAAATTTGCTAAAAAATATGGAATACCATTTTTCTATCTAGGGAACGGATCAAATGTTTTAGTTAAGGATAAAGGTTTTAGAGGTATTATAATTAGTTTTACAAAATTAAATAAAATAACCTTAGATGGAGATTGTATTATTGCTCAAAGCGGAGCTTCTTTAAAGGATGTTTCTGATTTTGCTCTTAACAATTCTCTAACTGGACTAGAATTTGCCTGCGGAATTCCAGGAACAGTTGGAGGAGCGTCTGCTATGAATGCAGGTGCATATAATGGTGAAATGAAAAATGTCATTGAAAATATTTTAATGGTCAATGGTAATGACGAAATAAGAAGAGTGCCAATAGATGAGATGGGATTTGGGTATAGGAAGAGCTTACTCCTTCAGGAAAATTATGCAGCATTAGAAGTGTGTTTTAAGCTGCAAAAAGGGAATTACGAGAACATAAAGAATAGAATTGATGAACTTACAAAATTGAGAACAGATAGACAGCCACTTGAGTATCCATCTGCTGGCAGCACATTTAAAAGACCTGATGGCTTTTTCACGGGTAAATTAATTCAAGATGCAGGACTTAAGGGTTTTAGATTAGGAGGAGCTCAGATTTCTGCAAAGCATGCTGGGTTTGTTATAAACAATGATAGAGCAACTGCAGAAGAAGTTATAACATTGATTTATTATATTAAGTCATGTATAAAAGAAAAATTTGATGTAGAACTTAGCCCTGAAGTAAGAATAATCGGAGAGTAAGTGCAGAGTATGCTTGTAAATTATTTATGAGCATACTTTTTATTTTATGATTTTTAATATATACTGATTATGTATAACGAAAAGGAGGTGCAAAATGAGATTTGTAATTGTCACAGGATTATCAGGTGCAGGTAAAACCCAAGCTTTGAGATGTTTTGAGGATTTGGGATATTTTTGCATAGATAATTTTCCTCCTACACTGATACCAAAATTTGCAGAGATATGCTTTCAAGATAATGGCGAAATAAGCAAAGTAGCATTGGTGATGGATACTAGATCAGGAGTTTTTTTTGAAGATTTTTATGAAGCACTTGACTTTTTAAAGGAACAGGCATATCAGTTTGAAGTTTTATATCTTGAAGCAGATGATGATGTGCTTGTAAAGCGATTTAAAGAATCGAAAAGAAACCATCCTCTATCACAGGATGGAAGAATAATAGATGGAATATCAAAAGAAAGGGAGATATTAGATAAGGTAATTGGGAAAGATGATAATCTAATAAAGGTAAATACATCAAAGACATCCATATGGGATTTAAGACAGCAGATAATACAACTATTTGATAATAGCTGTAATGAAAAACAGTTTAAAATGACCATAATATCATTTGGTTTTAAAAATGGAATTCCCTTAGATTCAGATTTGGTATTTGATGTGAGATTTCTCCCCAATCCATTCTATGTAAAAGAGCTTAAGAATTTATCAGGAAATGATATAGAAGTGAGAAAATTTGTGGACAGCTTTAAAGAGAGTCAGATTTTTTTCGAGAAATTAAAGGATTTATTATTATTTTTAATTCCTAATTATATAAAAGAAGGTAAAAGTCAGTTGATTATTTCTATTGGATGTACAGGTGGAAGACATAGATCTGTATCTATTGCAAATAAATTATATGAATTATTAAGTGATGATAATTATATTATTTCAGTGCTTCATAGGGATTTGGCAGAGAATAAGTAATAATTTTTAATTTTATTGCATATAAATTATATGTTACATTAAATTAATTAAAGGTAGTGGTGAAATGCAAGAAAAAAGCAATCCCAATAATTTGTTTAATTCTGATAAGAAGGTAGAAAACATCATCGATGATGAGATACTTTTATTAAAAGGTCCTAAAATTGTTGCAATTGGTGGAGGTACGGGCCTTTCTACGATGTTAAGAGGTCTAAAATATTTTACTTCTAATATAACCGCTATTGTAACAGTAGGTGATGATGGAGGCGGTTCAGGAATATTAAGACAAGATTTAGGAATGCTTCCTCCTGGTGATATTAGGAATTGTATATTAGCCTTAGCAAATACTGAACCAATTATGGAAAATTTAATAAGATATAGATTTACAGAGGGAACTTTAAAAGGTCAAAATTTTGGTAACCTTCTCCTTGCTGCACTTACTGGAATTTATGGAGAATTTGAAATTGCAGTCCAAAAGATGAGCGATGTTTTAGCTGTAAGGGGGAAGGTTTTACCAGTTACATTGGATGATATGATCCTAAAAGCAAAGCTTCAAAATGGTAATATAATCATAGGGGAGTCAAATATACCTTATGGTTCTATCGAACAACAGTCTAAGATTGAAAGGCTATATATATGC
This sequence comes from Clostridiaceae bacterium, assembly GCA_031549525.1. Classification (GTDB taxonomy): domain Bacteria; phylum Bacillota; class Clostridia; order Clostridiales; family Clostridiaceae; genus WQUF01. Next base: position 11,874 of record JAVBPQ010000025.1, read on the forward strand.
CCAGAAGATTGCAAAGCGTTAGATGAGGCATTATTTGCTATAAAAGACGCAGATGCTGTAATAGTTGGTCCAGGAAGCCTGTATACAAGCATTATGCCTAATCTTTTGGTTAAGGATATAGCCAATGTTTTAAAATCAACAAGGGCAGTGAGACTTTATATATGCAATATAATGACGCAACCTGGTGAAACAGATTTGTATGATGCAAAATCTCACATTGATGCTATTTTTAATCATATAAATGGACATGTTTTTGATTATGTTGTAGTAAACAAAAAGACTCTATCTTATGAACAGGAGAAAAAATATTTAGAAGGCAATTCAAGTTTAGTAACTTATAATAAAGATCAATTAAGAAAGCTTGGGCTTAAAGTTATTGAAGGAAATTTTATTAAAGATAATTTTAAAGGTTTTGTAAGACATGATGAATATAAGCTTTCGACTGTGGTTATGAAGACCATTATGAAGGATATTCTTAAATATAGTGAAAATAAGATAGGAAATTATTTTTATTTATCTGAAAAGTTAAGGAATAAGGAGAATTTGTAAATGTCTTTTTCAATGGAAGTAAAAAATGAGATATGTCGTGATATGGAAGAGATAGGGTTTGAGAAAGCATTTTGTATCATATCAGGTGCTATGAAGATAGCAGGTTCTATAAGTTTATTAGGTAAGAATAATCTTGCATTTTTTATATCTACTGAGAATGCATCTATAGCAGGATTTTTATTTAAGCTTATAAAAAAGTTCTTTGATATTCATTGTGAGATAATTGTAAAAAGGAGCTCAACTCTTAAAAAAAACAATACCTATGTTTTAAAGAGCAAAGAATCAGAGGGAGTTTTAAAATTTCTTGAAAAGATAAATGTACTTTATTTTGAAAATGGATTTTTGAATATAAATTATGATATACCTGATATAGCAAAATCCTGTGATGATCTAAAAAAAGAATTTATTAAGGGTGCGTTTTTAGGAGGAGGGAGTGTATCGAATCCTGAAAGAGCATATCATCTTGAATTTGTATGTGAAAATGAAGGATTTGCAGAGGAATTATCTAAACTAATAAATACCTTTGATATTAATTCTAAGGTCATAAATAGAAAAAATAACTATGTTGTATATATTAAAGAATCAGAACAAATTTCAGATATGCTTAGCATAATACACGCTTATAATTCTCTTTTAAATCTTGAGAATATAAGAATTTTAAAAGGGATGAGGAACAATGTAAATAGAATTGTAAATTGTGAGACTGCAAATTTAACAAAAACTGTGGATTCGTCCCTTAGACATATTGAAAATATCAGGCTCATAAAAAGAAAGATTGGATTAAATAGAATACCTAAATTATTATCCCAGGTTGCTGAAGTTAGGCTTGAATATCCTGAAGAATCTTTAAAAGAAATTGGAAAAAGGCTAAACCCTCCTTTGGGGAAATCTGGAGTTAACCATAGGCTTAGGAAGATTGATAAGATAGCTGAAGAGATAAAACATGGTAATGATTTTAAATTTTAGTATAAAACGGAGTACTGCATACTTCGTTTTATACTTATTTTGAATTTTTATTCATGGTAAACATGAGGACTGAAAACATGAGCAGAGAAAAAAATATTGATATAGGCAAAAAGTAAATTCCATCAAGATTTATAGATCTTGATGCTAAAAATTCATATATTGTACTAGCTGCATTTACTCCTACACCATACATACCATAAATTAAAAATATTAATGACATTAATATGTAGAATATTGAAAACTTATTTGAAAAAAGCTTCTTTCTATCTATATTTTTATTAGTAAAGGACATTATAAATAATGTGAAATCCTTTCTCATATTTGATGTTTTTAGTATATTTGAAAGGATAAAGTAGCCATCTGAAAGAAAGAAGGGAATTAAATTTATTACTATTAAAATTAAATTTGAATAAGCGAGTATCTTCAATAAATCTAAATCAAAAATATTCCCAACTACAATACATACGAACATAAAAAATGAATTCCATATAACTCCTGCAGATAGTACCCAAATTCTCTCTTCTCTCTTTAAAAAGTATATTCCAGGGATCACCACATATATAATAGGATAGATTAGCATATATAAGGAATATTTTATATATTTTGGAGTGAGATTATGGTTTATTGCAACTATCATATGCGATAATTCGTGAACAACTATTGAAGGAACTATGTATATAAATATCAATATTAAAGTTTGAAATGATGAATTGTTTTTTGTTTCAAACATGGTTGTAATGTCTATGCTATTTGTAATGATAAGTGCGAGAAATAATGAAAAGATAAAAATATAACTCATTTTAAATATTGCTAATAAAGCTGGTACATAACGCCTGATACTTATACAGAACTTTTTTATATTTATTTGAAATAAGTTAATTGAAAAAATGCTCATATCACTTTTGCGATTTAAGTTATAGTTTTTTAAAAGTCCATATTCGCCAAGCATTGTAAAAAACTGTCTGTAGGAAGATACTGCATAAATAGAACTTAATGTCCTATCGATTTCATCTATTGTTTTCTCTCCATCAGTTATATTTAAAAGCGTCTTCATAAATTCTAGCTTGCCTTTGTCAATTTTTAAGTAATTATCGCTCTCTATTGTGCCTACACAATATATTTCTTGAGCTGCATTTTCAAATAGAGGGCTTATCCTTATATCTTCAAAGAATTTTGGTTTAAAATTTCCATCTAAAATTTTTTGTTTTGTTTTATCTTTTGTTTCATCATTTAGGGTTAAGTTTGTTTTTTCTTTTTCAATAATTTTATTGAACAGTTTATTTGAATTATCCAATAAATTATTTGCTACTTGATCATAGATTCAACAAGTAGCTTTACTCCTTTCTTATAATAATTTTATTTAATGATAAATTTGATTCAATCCTTCATATAGATTTATAAAAAATTCTTCTTCCATATCTATGATTTCAGAGAATACCTTAAGAAAATAAGAAGCTTTATTTATCAAAGATTCTGATTCATTGCACAATTGTTCTCCAAGTTTTCTCCACATTATGGCAATCTTGTTACATTTTATAGAATATTTATTAAAAAATTCAATATCTGTAAATAAGTAAAGTCTTTTTAAATAATCAGCATACATATCTCTATAAAATGAATTTGAAGCTTCAGAGTATTTAATTTGCATACCTATGTTTTGCAAATTAAGTTTAAATGCTTCTTTTGAAGTATCATTTAAATTGTTATTTTGCAGCAGTTTAGTTGTTTTGTTAAATTCCTCAAAGAAGTTTTTCATCCCAGTTATACCTGTATCAAAAAGCTTAGACTTCATGTTTATACATACAGATTTAACAGAGCTATAATATTTATTTATAGTTACATAGCTTTTACAATTGTTAAAATCAAAATCGTACCATCTATTTTTAAGTGGAAATAATATAGAGATGGAATTGCGCACCTTTTCAATATTATTTGAACTAATCCAAATCGGATCATCAGAAAATGAATCCATAACAGCAAATGTATCTTTTTCTTCATCGTAACCTATGACTACCATGGAGTGAACTATGTTTATATCATACTTTAAGTTATCAGGTATATATTCTAAAGCATTCCTATCTACATCAATAATTGTAGGCAACTGCTTGTCTAATCTGCTTATTAGGATCATTTTGGCTTTAACAGTGTTAGTTTCTTCACGTTCTGTTAAACCAATCCCTAAAGTCTTGCATAATATATGTTCAGTCTCTTGCTTTCTGCCTGTTATTGTTATTTGGGGTATCTTTGAATAGTTATCCAACCAATATTTAAAAGTTATGCCTTCTCCAAGTCCAAAACATATTTTAGTGCTGAGCATTAAATTATTATATTCTAAAACATCTCTAAATGCCTGAAGTCTGCTATCTCCTCCTATTCTTCTATGTATAAAATTATTTATCTTTAGCAAATTACACCACCTCATATAATTCAATATATAAGTAAATTTTGTAAGTTTATATATTCGGCTGCTTGTGGCAATATCTTCAATTAAAAAGCCTTATCTTTATAGTATTATTTCAGTATAGCATATTAATGAAGTTTTAAAAAAATATTATACCAAAAGCTTTGTTTGAAGTTCTGAAAAACTATTTATAATTAAAGTAAAAAAAGCAAAATATAGTTTTAAGGATAAACTATTTTATGATATAATAAATCAAACGATTGTTTGGTTGGAGGAAAAAATGAGCAGTTTTAAAATAAAATCTGAATTTAGGCCAATGGGAGATCAAATAGAAGCAATAGATAAATTAACTAAGGGTCTTAATTCTAACATTAGAACGCAGACTTTATTAGGGGTAACAGGTTCTGGTAAAACTTTTACAATGGCAAATATCATAGAGAGAGTACAAAGGCCTGCGCTGGTGATTGCTCATAATAAGACTTTAGCAGCCCAGCTTTGCAGTGAATTTAAAGAATTCTTTCCAGATAGTGCAGTTGGATATTTTGTATCCTATTATGATTATTATCAACCTGAAGCTTATATACCTCACACTGATACATATATTGAAAAGGATTCTTCAATTAATGATGAAATAGATAGGCTTAGGCACTCAGCTACAGCATCTTTATTTGAGAGAAGGGATGTCATAGTTGTAGCTTCAGTTTCATGTATATATGGACTTGGAAACCCTGTAGATTATAAAAATTTAACCATATCTTTAAGGGAAGGTATGAATAAATCGAGGAATGAAATAATTAAAAAATTGGTAGAGATGCAGTATGAGAGAAATGATATAAATTTTGCAAGAGGAACCTTTAGAGTAAGAGGAGATATTTTAGATATAATACCTGCGGATGAAATGAATATAGGTATTAAGATAGAATTCTTTGGAGATGATATCGAAAGAATAAGGGAATTTAATTCTGTAACAGGGGAGATATTGTCAAGAAGGAATCATGTATGGATATTCCCAAGATCTCACTATGCTACATCTTATGAAAAGGTAGAATCGTCTATAAAACAAATTGAAGATGAACTTGAAAATAGGGTTAAGGAGCTTTTGGATGAAGATAAATTATTAGAAGCTCAGAGGATAAAGCAGAGGACAAATTATGATATCGAGATGATAAGAGAGATGGGTTACTGTTCTGGTATTGAAAACTATTCTAGGATATTCGATGGAAGAGGAGCAGGAACCCCTCCTCACACGTTATTTGACTATTTTCCTGAAGATTTTTTGATCTTTATAGATGAAAGCCATGTGACGCTTCCCCAATTAAGGGCTATGTATCAAGGAGATAGATCAAGAAAGCAAAGCCTTGTGGATTATGGATTTAGGCTCCCTTCTGCTTTTGATAACAGACCATTAAAATTTGAAGAATTTGAGAAGAAGATAAATCAAGTGATATTTGTAAGTGCAACTCCATCTCAATATGAATTTGAACATTCTACGCAGGTTGCAGAGCAGATAATAAGACCTACAGGCCTTGTGGATCCAGAGATCATAGTAAAACCTGTAGTAGGTCAGGTGGATGATCTTTATGCGAATATATTAGAAACCACTAAAAAAGGGTTTAGGATTTTAGTGACAACTTTGACAAAGAAGATGTCAGAGAGTCTAACTGATTATTTTAAAGAGTTAGGAGTAAAGGTCAAATATTTGCACTCTGAGATTCACACCATTGAGAGAATGAAAATAATAAGGGATTTAAGGCTTGGAGAATTTGATGTTTTGATTGGGATAAACCTCTTAAGAGAAGGGCTTGATATACCTGAAGTTGCACTTGTTGCTATTCTTGATGCAGATAAGGAAGGTTTTTTAAGATCAGAAACTTCTCTTATACAGACTGTAGGTAGAGCTGCAAGAAATTCTGAATCAAAGGTTATAATGTATGCAGATAACATCACAGGTTCAATGGATAGAGCTATAAAGGAAACAAATAGAAGGCGTGAGAAGCAGCTTGAATATAATAAATTAAACAATATAACACCTAAATCCATCACAAAAGATGTGAGAGAAGTTATAGAAGGTACTCAGGTTGCAGAAGAGGAAGTAAAATATGATGCTAATTATGAAATAGAAGATGATCTATTGACTGTTGAAACCCTTATTGCAAAATATGAAAAAGAGATGAAAGAAGCTGCCTATAAATTAGAATTTGAAAAAGCTGCAAAGTTAAGAGATGTGATTAAAAAGCTAGAAAAGAGTATTTTATAGTTTGCCTATTCACATATCTTAGTTTGTGTGCTAAAATTTAAAACAGAGTTTATGTAGAGGAGGGATAGATATGAAGATTTTTTTAACTGTGCTTCTTGTAATTGTTTCATTATGTCTTATGGTAGTGGTTCTTATGCAACCTAGCAAAAGTGAAGGATTGACCTTGTTTACAGGGATTAAGGATACATTTTATTCAAGAAATAAGGGAAGAACAAGGGAAGCTTTGATGTGGAAATTAACCATTGTATTTGCAATACTTTGGGCTATTGTAGTGACTTTAATGGTATTTTTTGCTTAGTTAAATATTAACAAGACTATTGTCAAATCTAGAAAGATGGACAATAGTCTTTTTTATGTTTATAGATTTTTTAAAAAATATAGTAAATATAATATTTTATAGGTTAAGTTCCTTATTAAGCCTTTTGTTATATGTTCTATTCCTTTACCTTAAGTTATAGGATAAAATATTTTAGTAAGAAATTTGCTTTGAATTATAAATAGATTAAATTTAAAAAAGTGAAACCTTTTTCTTGTTTGAATTGTTTAATATATGCAATACCATTTTATAAAAACTTTAATCATTTTCTAAAATAAAATCAAAAACTAAAAATATGGACAAAGGGGGAAACGGTGGTTATATGCAACTAACATGGGATATTAAAGCGGAAATATATAAAGAAGGCGTAGGAGAAGGCAATAATTTATCACATTTTACAGAATCATTTTATAATAAAAATAAGAAAAAGAGGAAAAAGAGGAAAAAAGCTAAGTTAATCATTTTTGGAATAATAATTGTATTGCTTATATCAGCATTTGGTGGTATTTTCTATTATATGGATGATACGATAAAAAGTTGGGACAAATATGTATATCCTGGTGTATTTATAAATGGAATAGAGCGATCTAAAATGACAGAGGAAGAACTTTCTAATAAATTAACGGAAGAAACCTTAAGCCCTATTGCAGAAAAAACAATCCATATAAAAGCTTTGGGTAAGGATTATGAGATGAAGTTTTCTGAGCTTAATCCACATTACAATATAGATGAGATAACTAAAGAAGCTTTTAGTTATAAAAAAAATGATACATTTTTAAATAGATTTGTGCAGATAAAGGATCTATTTTCAAAAGAAGAAAAACAAGATTTTGAATTAGAGTATAATTTTGATGATTCTGCTATTTTGAATCTTTGCAACAAGATCGAGGAAGATGTTAAAAAAGAACCTGTAGATGCAACAGTGAGGTTTGAAGATGGGTCATTTTTAGTAAATGATGATGTAAAAGGCTATGGTTTAAAAAAGGATGAGCTTATAGCAACGCTTAAGGATATTGCAAATAATCCAAAAAATGGAGATATAAATATTGAAGCGCAAATAGATACAAAAATAGCAAATGTGACAGGGGATTTGCTCAGAAGGTTAAATGGAGTGATGTCTTCATTTACAACAAATGATAGCAATCCTGTGAGGCTTACAAATATGGGAGTTGCTGCAGGAGATTTAAATGGCACTTTGATCTTACCTGGTGAGATATTCAGTTTTAATGATGTTGTTGGAGATTCCCTTCCTGAAAAAGGATATGTGCTTTCATATTCTTATGTAGATAATGAATCTGTAGAAGATTATGGTGGTGGTGTATGCCAAGTTTCTACTACTCTTTATGGAACACTATTAAGAGCTAATATAAATCCAATAGAGCGAGGACCTCATATGATGCCTATATGGTATGTTCCTATGGCTTTAGATGCTGCAGTTTTTTATGGGGTGATGGATTTAAAGTTTAAAAATGAGTTTGATGCTCCTCTTTATATAGAATCATATTTAGATGGTGAAGATTTAACTATAACTCTTTATGGTGATACAAGCCTTATGAATGGCTTAACATACAAACCTTATTCAGTTGAAACAGATTCTCTAAGTGCAGATGCTTATTTGCAGACTATTGATGCTTCAGGGAATGTAATAAATGATATATATTTACATTCAGATACGTATAATTCACATTAAGGATAGAGTAAAATTATATTTTGGAGGAATTTATATGCAAAAGATAACATATAAGCCGATAAATAGAAGCAAGCTCAGATTAAAATTAGGAAGGAAGTATTATAGCTTAATAAGGTATATGTTTTGGATCTTTAGTGGAGCTAAATTTACTAAGAGAAAAGAAGAAGAATTACCATATGATATTTATTCGCATCAAACACCTCTGCTTCGCAAATTAAGAGGTGTAGACATGTATTTGCAATATAACAAGGTTGTAAATTTAAAGATTGCTACACCAAAGGTAAATAAGATAACCATATATCCTGGTGAGATATTTTCTTATTGGAAATTAATCGGTAATCCTACTAAGAACAAGGGTTATTTAGAAGGAATGGTTTTAGAAAATGGTTCTTTTAGGTCAGAAACAGGGGGAGGACTTTGCCAATTATCTAATTTAATATTTTGGATAACCATTCATACACCTCTTACAGTTATTGAGAGGCACAGGCATAATTATGATGTTTTTCCAGATTCAAGCAGAACTCAACCATTTGGCAGTGGTGCCACTTGTTTTTATAATTATGGAGATTTGATGATTAAAAATAATACAAATGATATTTTTCAACTTGTTGTTGAAGTTACAGAAACAGATCTTAAAGCCACATGGAAGTCCAATAAAGGGATTCAATATAAATATGAAGTTTATGAAAAAGAGCATACCATACAATCTGAGTATTGGGGCGGTTATACAAGGCATAATTTGATATATAGAAAAGTATATGATTTAAATGATGTTATATTAGATGATGAATTTGTAGTTGAAAATCATGCAATTATGATGTATGAACCATTGTTGCCTGAAAATAAGCAAGAAGAGTGCAATATATAGTAAAAGAAGAGAAGTTGTTTCCTTATCAACTTCTCTTTTTTAATATTTAATTTTTTGGTATGAAACCTTTTTCTTAGTTCAATTGTTTACTATATGTAATACTTACAAATAATAAATGCGCATTCATGGATATGAAATTGTTGTGTACTGTGAAAGGGGCATAGCTATGGAAAATACAGAGTACATTGATGCAGTTGAGAAATTTTCTAGTATGGTATTGAAATTATCCTGGATTTATACGAAAAATAATCATGATGCAAATGATTGCTGCCAAAATGTATTTTTAAAATTATATAATTCAAATACGATATTTGTTGATGATAACCACATCAAGGCTTGGCTCATTAAAGTTACAAAGAATGAGTGTCTAAACTTTTTTAAGAGTTTTTGGAGAAAGAAGGTTGATTTATCTGAAGAGGTTGCATCCATAATATATGATGAAAATCAAAGGGATTTATTGAAGGTCATATTAAATTTGCCAGATAATTATAGAGATATTTTATATTTATATTATTATGAGGGATATAAAATATTAGAAATTTGCAGGATATTTTCTTTAAATGAGGCGACTGTCAAGACAAGATTAAGGCGTGGTCGTATATTTTTAAAAGAAAAACTTATAGAAGAAGGGATTTATTATGAAGAATAGTACACCAGAAGATGTATTTTCTGTTTTTGATAATATGAAGGTAGATGATAGATTAAAACAAAACTTACTAAACATTCCAAAACAAAAACTTCAACGAGGAAGGAAAAAAAGGATTACAGCTTCCGTTGCTGCTGCAGCTATTTTGTGCGTAACAATATTTGGAATATTAGAGTTTAAAAATCTTTGGAAAACTGAGAAACCTAGTAATATTGTAGAAAGTACGAGTAAAACAGATGATGTACAAAGCACAAATAGCACAAGTGATACACTTATAAAAAAGGAGCTTCCCATCCTCTCTTATAATTATGAGGGTAGTGGTATGGGATTTGGGGAGTATATGTTGAAAGATTTTAAAGAAGGATTGCGCAATAGCCCAATTTTAGATAAAGAAGATGAAATAAAAACATTGCCTGTGTATAAAAACCCATCTTATACTGGCGCAATCTTAGATGAGAATTATGATTTTAGCAGATTAGAAGAAAGAGCAAATGAGATTATAGAATTATTCAATTTAGGAGATGTTACTGGAGTCATAAAACAAGATGAAAGAGAACATGATATTTTGCCATATTGTGAGATTTATGGTAAAGAATATAGCGTGAATGTAAAATCTGATGATACTGTAAATATTCATTTTTATATCCCTCCTCCAAGTGGGTTTGTATTTGAAAATACTAAAGAAAAACATGATGAATTATTAGATTATTATAGCAATATGCTTAAGGATAAAATATATAAAATATGGAATGTAGATTTTAATAAGAAAGATATATATATTCCATCTTATAGCTATGATGGGAGCTTAAATTTTTATGATTACATGTATAGAAATGATGAAAACAGTAGCTTATCCCAGCAGTTTATTCAATTTTCTTTTCAATCACTTCAATTTTATATAAATAGTGAAGGGGGAGGTTTAATGGGCTTATCAGGAAATTCTAAAATGCCTGATAATGAAGATAAGATTGAAGATTATCCTATTATTTCAGATGAAGAAGCTATTAGAGAGTTTAAAAGTGGAAACTTTATATCTTCTGTAACTTTAACAGATGAAGAGTTAAAGAGAGCTGAAGTGGTAAAGTGTGAGATTGAATATTTTAAGCAAAGCTTTCAAAAATACACTATACCAGTATATAAAATATATGCATTATTTGGTGAAGAAGGTCTTACAAATTATTATAATGACAATAATTTAAAGGATGGGCTTAAAACTTATGTTGCATTTTATGTGCCTGCAATTTCTAAGGAATATTTAGAGTTTAAACCAGAATATAAATTTAATTAAAAAATGAGGTCTGAAAATACAAAAAGCTATGAAAATACAAAAAGCTATGAAAATTAACAATTTATCATGGCTTTTTATTTTAAGGTAAAATATGGTAATACTTTTATAAAATTAGGGAATGCTATTTTAAACAAATATTTGGAGGAAAATTATGAGATACAAAAAAAGATTAAACTTAAACTTTTTTACAACAATCGTAATCTTAACAATGTTTATAAATAGCTTTAATACACTTGCAACTACATATGATTTAAAGGCATATGAAAACAAAATAGACTACACACCTAAAAATACAGTAGATTTTTATCCACCAAATGAAGAAGGATTTGGTTTTTTAAAAAACCGAATAGAGACCTCTCCTTTAAAGATGGTAGTGAATTATGATGGTACATTTTCAATCTGTCAAGACCCTGAAAATGATAAAAATTATATTTATATACATGAATATAACAATGATAAATTTTGTACTAAAACCCTAAAGATTGAAGGAGTATTTCCTAAATTTGGATCATTTGCTAAAGATAATAAAGGCAATTATTATATATTTTATGGGCTTGATATGGAAATTGAAGATGATTATATAACAAAGAATATGGTTCTTGTAAAGTATGATAAAAATGGCAATAAGGTAGGGGAGTGTTACTTCAATGAGCCTCCTTATGATGGGCTTGGGGTAAAGAAACCTATATATTATGGCTGCAAAATGGATATATCAGATAATAAGCTTTTAATATACTTTGGATGTGGTACATATAGAGATGATAACAATATAAATCATAACTCTTCATGTGCTGCATTGTTTGATTTAAATACACTTACTAATATAACTAAGAATATGAGCATTAAAAATTTATTTGCAAAGAATAGTTTTGATAGGGAAATCTTTTCAGAACCAGGCGGTTTTGTCATTATAGATAGAGTAGCTAGTTATCCTAGAGCCTTTAAATTATCTAAATTTTCTGATGGAATCTTAAAATCCATGGATATATTCCCCTTTAAAGGCGATATTTTAGATGATAATACCTTTAGTCAATTAGGAGGTATCATAAAGACATTTGATGGATATATGATAGTAGGTACATATGAGAATGAAGAAAATTCTGAAGATACCCCAAGAAATATATTTGTTCAAACAATAAGCAGTGATTTATCTATTAAATCAGATCCTTTTTATTTAACAAATTATTCGGATAAACACATTGAAAATGCTGCTAATTCTAAAATCGTTCAAGTAGAGAGCAATAAAAATATATTGCTATGGGAAGTTATGGATGATGCAGGAATTTATAAAGGAACATATATAGCATCAGTAAATGATAATGGTAAAATTCAGGACGGTGTTAAAAGATTAAAAGATTGCAGGCTTAATATATATGATAAACCAATATATAATTCTCATTTAAATAAAATATATTGGGCGGTTAATTCAAACAATAGCATCATAATCTATGAATTAGATCCTGGAAAAGGAATTGTATCAAATTTTAATATCACTGATATAGACATAAAAATTGAATAAGGGACTGTTTTAGTCCCTATTTTTAATCTTTATATTCTAAAAGCTCTTCCCTTAGATAATTAAGAGCTAACATAGAAGTTCTGTAAATTACATCTATTCTGCTCCTGGAGTAGCTTAAATTAAACACCTTAGTTTTACCTCTAAAGTAGAGACCAATATATACAAGACCTACAGGTTTTTCACTAGTTCCACCATCAGGACCTGCTATTCCAGTGGTTGAAAGGGCAATAGCACTATTGCTGTATTTCGCCATACCTTCTGCCATTTCCATTGCACATTCTTCTGAGACTGCTCCATATTTTTCTAAAGTTTCATTTTTTACACCTAATACCTTCATCTTTGTTTCATTTGTATAGGTTATGGCTCCTTCTAAAAATACCTTTGAGATGCCAGGATACTCAATGAGCATAGATGAGAGTTTGCCTCCTGTGCAAGATTCTGCCACAGAAATAGTCAAATTTTTTTCTAAGAGAAGCTTTGAAACAACACTTTGAATGGTATCCTCGTCTTCTCCGTATATATCTTTACCTAAAGCTTTATAAATAGCTTTTATGGTAGGTTCCATGATCTTATTGCACTCTTCCTCTGATTTTCCTTTTGCTGTAATCCGTAAGAGAGATTCTCCTTGCTTTGCATAAGGTGCTACTGTGGGGTTTTTACTATTTAATATTATATCCTCAGTCATAGATGCCATTTTGCTTTCACCAAGAGAACAAGTCTTTAGAGATTTGGATACTATTATATCCTTAGAAAACTTTCTAAGGTATGGATAGGCTGACTCTTCAAACATGAGCTTTAATTCTCTAGGAGGTCCAGGTAAAATTATTAGCTTTCTATTTGTATCAGAATCTTCATATATAAGTCCTGGTGCTGTTCCGTTATTATTTGGCATGACGATAGAGCCTTCTATATGATAGGCTTGCTTTTCATTAGATTTTGGAAAATTGTTTTTTAGTCTTTCAAAAAATTCATTTATCTTATCTAAAGATTCTTGGTGGATCACAAGTTTTCTATTAAAAAATTTTGCACATACTTCTTTAGTCATATCATCAGTAGTAGGCCCAAGCCCTCCAGAGGTTATAACAAGATCACTTTTTTTATAGGCTTCTTCTAGTGCAAGAAGTATCCTTTCCTCATTGTCTCCAACAGAAGTATGCCTAAAGACATTGATGCCAAGTTCAGCTAGTTTTAAAGAAAGGTATTGAGAATTTGAATTTAAAATATCTCCAAGCAATATTTCTGTTCCTATGGTAAGTATTTCACAGATCATAAAAATTTTCTCCTTAATAAGGTAAGATTTATAGCTTATCGCTAAGACAGTAAGATATAGTGAGGTTTAATGTGTTTATAATTCCATCCATGTGGGTTCTTTCATAACTGTGAGAAGCATAGACACCTGTTCCTATGAGAGCTGTCTTTAAGTCATATCCTGCTCGCAATGCAGCAGAGGCGTCAGAGCCATAAAATGGATAAATATCCACTTTATAATCTATATTGTTTTCATGGCATAATTTTATCAGTTTTTTTCTAAAACATAAATCATATGGGCCGCTTGAGTCTTTTGCACAAATGCACACATGGTATTCAGATGAATTTTGCTCATCACCTGGTGCCCCCATATCTATTGCTAAAAATTCCTTTGTATTTTCAGGAATAGATGAAGATGCTCCATGACCTACTTCTTCATATATTGAAAAATAAAAATTGGTTGTATAAGGGAGTTTAATGTTATTTTTAACTATATGATCTACTGCATATAATAAAATTGCAGCACTTGCTTTATCATCTAAATGCCTGCTCTTTACAAAACCTGTGTCAGTAAATCTTGTCCTAGGATCTAAAAATATAAAATCGCCTATATCTATTCCTAATTTTTCTATGTCTTCTCTAGAAGATGCTCTTTCATCTAGCACCAATTCCATATTTGCTTGATTTCTTTTTAAATCCCTTGCATCTGCTCCATGTATATGAACTGATGGCTTTGTGGTATAAATTGTACCAGAATAGTTTTTTCCATCTTGAGTCTCTAATATGCAATTTTCACATTCTACTGATTCGAACATATATCCGCCTATTTGAGTTATGCCTATTCTTCCATTTGATTTTATATTTTTCACCATTGCACCTAATGTGTCAACATGGGCAGAAAGAGTTCTTTGGTAGAGATTATTTTCACCTTCTATGGATGCTATTATACTTCCTTTATTATCCTCATAGTAAGAAATATTTAAATTTTTCAAAAAATTTTTTATATACTCTGTTACTTTATAGGTACATCCTGATGGGCTTGGTGTAGTTAAGATATCTTCTAACAAAATTTTTAATTTATCGATTTCTATATTAATCATAAAAACCATCATTCCTTTCGCTGTGCTCAAGGCACAAAAATAAATGAAAATTGAATATTTTCCAACAAATCAGTAAATAATTAGGACAAGTATACAGAAAACTTCAAAGCACGGCGGAGTAAGTGAGCTTTCACTTT